>CAMZGI010000332.1 GCA_947306305.1 uncultured Fibrobacter sp. | reverse complement strand
ACGTTTCGTGTGTCAGGTACTTGCTTAGCAAGCACAACGATTTTAAGACTCATATTTCTTTAATGGTTTAGTGTTTAGTTTTTAAACTCTGCTACTCTGCAAAATTTACGGGCTATAAAATAGAATTTTCTCTCGAATGTCGTTCCCAGTTTGACCAGGAATCTCCCTAAACCACAGTAAAATATAAGTAAGAAATTCGCGATATAAATATAACAAATGGATTCGAACGTGTCATCCTGAGTGAAGTTCACTGAGCTGGTACACTGAGCTAGTCGAAGTGCAGTTGATTCAATTGAATTTAGGAGGGGGGAGGGAAGCGTGGGACTAAAGTCCCAACTGCTAGGCTCATATCTACTGCATAAGATACCTCGAACTGAAATTACATAATTTGACCTCGTTTTGCAAGAATGGGCTTTTGATTGTCATCTCCGACTTTGTCGGGGATCTCCTTTTCTGAAGCAAATGTTTTTCCATTGACGGTTCCACTGCTTAAGGCACTTTTCTCTAGTCATTGTTTTTTCCGTTGATTGCGGGAATGCCACCCGCAGTTTGGCAAATAGAGAGTTTCTCTACCAATTATTATACACGCTTTTGATGCCTAGTTGAATCACAGATTTATTGTAATAAGAATTTTTCTTGTATGGCCGATACTTTATATGAAGTGCTAAGCTTGAACAAAACACTTGCTACAGTTTTCTTTGAAATAACGTTTGCTAGGGCGCAATATTCCTCTCTTCTACTCTATATTATATGCACTAGATATTTAGTGTATGAGGATGTTTGTGAATAAAAAGGCTATAAAGTCCATAGCGCTTGCCGCTATAGTTGTAGTCCCGTCTTTTGCGGCGACTGCCTACATTAACCAAATTGGCTACCGTTCGGGTGATTTTAAGGAATTTGCCCTAGTCGGTGGCAACGGCGATGTCGAAATCGTCAATGCTGCGGGTCAAACGGTTCTCAAGGTCACGCCGGGGGCGGCTTCTTATTGGAATGCGAGCGGCCAGAACGTGCAGCTCGTCGATTTTTCGGATGTGAAGGCTGCTGGAACTTATAGCATCAAGCAGGGCGGCCAAACGCTCCGTTCGGACTTGAAGATTGCGGACCGGGCTTACGAAGAGGTGGCCAAGGCTTCTATCAAGTGGTTCTATTATCAGCGTGCATCCATGGCTCTTGATGCGTCTTACGCGGGCAAATGGGCTCGTGCTGCGGGCCACACGAATGCAACCGCTGAACTCCACAACTCTACAGGAACTTCGGGAACAATCCAGTCGAGCAAGGGCTGGTACGATGCTGGCGACTATGGTCGTTATATCGTGAACTCTGGCATTACGACGTACACGCTCCTCTCTCTTTACGAGCATTTCCCGGCTTATTTCAAAACGCTCAAATGGAATATCCCTGCCGAGGGTTCGCTCCCGGATTTGCTTGCTGAAATCAAGTACAACTTGGATTGGATGCTCACGATGCAAGCGGCTGATGGCGGCGTTTACCACAAACTCACGTCTCTTGGGTTCCCGGGCGACGTGATGCCTGTGCAGGACAACTCTAAGCTTTATGTTATTGGCAAGAGCACGGCGGGCACGTTTGACTTTGCTGCTGTGATGGCTCTCGCTTCTCGTGTGTATAAGCCGTTTGACGCGACGTTCGCTTCTAAGTGTCTCGATGCCGCCAAGAAGGCTTATTCTTGGGGCTTGCAGAATCCGAGCCGTAATTTTACGGCGAATCCGAGTGATGTTTCGACGGGTTCATACGAAGACACGAATCCGGGCGACGAAAAAATTTTGGCGGGCACGGAACTTTTCATTTCCACTGGCGATGCCTCATATAAGCAGTCGGGAACTTCGGAATATGTTTCTTACTGGGGCGATGTGACCGGGCTTGCCACTTACGAAAAGGCGACTCATTCGACTCAGTTTGGCGGAGAAGCTAACGATGCCAAGCAAAAGATTTTGGGGACGGCCAATACTTTTGCATCTCGTGCCGAAAAAGGCTTTGGCGTTGTGATGGACAAGGATGATTTTGTGTGGGGCTCTAACGCGGTGGCCTCTAATCAGGGCGTTTGGCTGTTGCATGCCTATTACCTCACGGGCGAGCAGAAATATTATAAGGCCGCAGTCAAGGTTCTTGATTATCTCCTTGGCAAAAATCCGCTGGACATGTCTTTTGTGACTGGCTTTGGCACAAAGTCTCCAAAAATGCCGCATCACCGTCCGAGTACTTCTGACAACATAGAAGACCCGATTCCGGGCATGCTCGTGGGTGGTCCGCAGCCGGGCGGCGAAGATGTTGGTTCTGCTGCCGAATGGAAGTGTGCCGATTACCGCACGGGACAGGCGGCGACTGCTTACACTGATCAGCGTTGCAGCTATGCTACAAACGAAGTTGCTATCAACTGGAATGCTCCGCTTGCGTACCTTGCAGGCGCTCTCGAAGCTCTCAATGCGGGCTATGCTCCTGAATTTGCCGCAAAGGGTGTCGCAAAAACTCCGGCTTCTAGTTCTTCTGAACAAATTAGTAGCTCCTCGGAAACCGCAAGCAGTTCGTCTGTCGCTATGAACGAATCTTCGAGTTCTTCAAGTGTGCTGAGTTCCTCTTCTGTCGCAAGTTCTTCGTCGGTGAATTCCTCCAGTTCCAACGGCTCTACGAACGTCGATGGCTCTAGTTCTTCTGTAGCTCCGTCTAGTTCCTCGGCTCAGCCGCAGTCTTCAAGTTCGGCCGGTTCCGATGCGATTCACGCTCCTGTGGTGCTCAAGGTTCAGAACACGCAGCCGCGTCTGCGTTTTGACGAACAAAAACTCTTTGTCGAAAAGAACGGCAAGCGTTTTGACTTGAAGGGCCATCGGATCAAGTAAGGTTAGCCTCACAAGTTTCTCATATTCATAGAATGCAAAACGACGCTCCGCAAGGGACGCCGTTTTTTAATGTTTGGGGAGATTCCCGGTCATCTCCGTTAAGCGAGGATTGGCATCGGGAATGACGATTGCAATTATGCCTTTACCGTTGTGAAGCTGAACGCCTCGCCATCAGCATCATTTGCTTCGAGGCCATCAGCAGAGGC
>CAMZGI010000331.1 GCA_947306305.1 uncultured Fibrobacter sp. | reverse complement strand
AGTAACTAGTAACTTAGAACTCGAAACTGTTGCGAAGCAGCAACAACAAAAAAGCGGATGCAAACCCGAAAGCCTGCATCCGCCATTTTGAGATAGAATAAATCGAAAATTAAGGATTAATCCTTAACGCTATTCCAGTCGAGGACTCCCTTCTTCAAGAGGTAGATGTAACCCGATTCAAGAATGAGGAGGAATCCAAGAAGGATGAACAAAAGTTCCCAACCGCCAGCGAGGAACTGGATTGTCCACGGATAGATAAAGGCAACTTCGAGGTCGAACACCAAGAAAAGCATGGCGACCATGTAATATTTGACCGGGTAGCGTTCGTTAGCCGTGCCGGAAACATGTGCCAGACCGCACTCGTAGGCCGAACCTTTGATGATGGTATGCTTGATCTTACCCGGGTGCAAGAACCAGTTTGCGATAAGAAGGACGGCTGGAATGCAGAGAGCCATGATAACGAGAACCGTCATGGCGAAGGTGGTGTCGAAAATTTCTACATTACTCATAGTGATTTCAAAGATAGTAAAAAAGTTTTTGCTATATCAATCTATTTTTGTAAACTATATTTGGTAATCATGAAGAAAAAATTTATTTCTTTTGGATTTTTGGGCCTCGCGGCCTTCATCTTTGGTTGTTCTGACGACGCACCGCTTCCCCCGGTAGCGCCTCCTGTTGCTGAACTCTCGTCTTCCTCTGTTCTCGAAGCTCCTGTTCCTCCGTCTTCTAGCTCCGTCCAACAGCCGCTTCCTACATCTTCGGCGGCTTCTCCGGCTAAGGGCAAAGACTCGACAATCCACATCGTGACGTACGTTCCTGGGTCTAGCATTGTTTATCCCGACATATACGAAGATTCGGTGTTCTGCTGGACTGCAGGTTGCGAAAAGACAGTCAAGCCGCGTTCGTCTTCTTCCAAGGCCAAGAGTTCTTCTTCTGCGGGCAACGCCATTACAATTGACGAACCCGATAAGACTCCTCCTGTCGTCGATGGCAACACGTTGACCGACAAGCGCGACAACCAAGTTTATAAACTCGTCAATGTCGCTGGCAAGCTTTGGATGGCTCAGGACTTGAACTACGCTTACGCTAGCAGCGAATGCTACAACGAAGACGAATCCAAGTGCAAGACGAACGGCAGACTCTACAACTACAACGCAGCCCAAAAGGTCTGCCCGGTCGGTTGGAGACTTCCGAGCCGCGATGAAGCACAAGCCGCTCTCAATGATGCCTCTTACCCGTGGAGCTACAGCGGACGCTGCAAGGACGGCGACTGCAACTTCTTAGGTCAGATGGGCTTCCACTGGACATCCGCCACACCGCAAAGCGAAGACAAGAACTTTGAAGAAAACAAGGGCGATTCCTTCACCGTCATCATCGTGGAAAAAGAACCCGAATATGCCGGCGACAAAGACCAGAAGTTCTTCCAAGTCGATTCCAAGACAAAGCGCTTTAGCGTGCGTTGCGTTCAGGAATAACAACAAAGTTTCCTCCTAAACAAAAAAGTAAAAGGCCCTGCGCAAGCGGGGCCTTTTATCATTCTGCAAAAACCATACCCCAAGGAACGACCAACGCAACTTTACTAAATTCGCTCTATGCTACGTTCAAAGTACCAGATGTTCGCGGACTCGCTTTCCGAGAACGTTTTTAAAACGAAGACTCAGTCGAACCCCATCATGCTGGTGGTGCTCGGCTACCTTCTCCTAATTGCAATAGGAACCGGGCTGCTCAGCTTGCCGGTATCGGCATCCCGCCCCATCAGTCTTATCGAAGCTTTCTTTACCGCCGTGTCCGCCGTTTGCGTCACCGGGCTTTCTGTTGTCGATATTCCATCTACGTTTACGCACACCGGACTTTGGTTTTTAGTCATCCTCATGCAGCTGGGCGGGCTTGGCATCATGACCGCATCCACGACGCTTATCCTCCTAGCCGGGATGCACCCGGGATTTAGCCACCAGTCTGTTTTTTTGTCTGAATTCACGCAAGAAGGAAACATCGACGGCGGACGCATTCTCAAGGCCGTCATCCCGTTCACGTTCGCGTTGGAGCTGATTGGCGGCATCGCCTACTTTACGCAGTTCAGCTCGATGGATCTTTACGACCGCATTTTCTGCTCGCTGTTCCAAGCGGTGAGCTCGTTCTGCGGAGTGGGTTTTACGTTGTTCCCCGACTCGCTCATCGGCTTCCAGTACAACCCTGTCATCAACATCACCACATGCATCCTCGTGCTCGCGGGCGGCTTTGGATTCTTGGCGATTGCGGAACTTCGCTACTTGTTCGACTTTAAGCACAAAGAAATTCGCAGACTTTCGCTGCACACACGCATCGCCTCTTACGGCACCATCATCGTCATTACATTAAGCACAGCAGTCTTTGCGTTCACCGAATACAACAACCTCTTTAGCGGGCACTCCTTTGGCGAAAACGCCCAGTCCGTCTTGTTCATGACATTCACGAGCCGAACCGCAGGGCTCAATTCGGTCAACATCCCCGACCTCACGCAAGCATCGCTCTTCTTCTTTATCATCATCATGTTCATCGGCGCAAACCCCGGTAGCTGCGGAGGCGGCATCAAAATCACCACGGCGGCGGTCATCGGGCTGCTCGCATACAACAGGCTGCTTGGCAGAGAAAAGACCCAGATTTTTGGACGCACCATCCCGAACAACACGATTGATAAGGCGATTCGAATTTTCGTCGCGGCAATCGTCATCATCGGAACGGCTACCATGATTCTGCTTTGCACAGAAATCCCCACCGGCACAGCCTACCCCGACAACGGGCCGTTCCTCAAAATTCTCTTTGAAGTCGTGAGCGCCTACGCCACATGCGGGCTTTCGATGGGACTTACCGAAGAACTCTCCCTCGTCGGGAAAATCGTCATCTGCATTATGATGTTCATTGGCCGTATGGGCCCGTTGTTCCTCATTTCTGCAGTGGCAGGCAAGCTGCAAGACACCGCCTATTACGCCGAAGAAGACGTTATGGTGGGGTAGCGAGCGCTTACGCGCAGTTATGAGTTCTGAGTTACTAGTTACTAGGGCGGCTATGCCGCAGTTGGCAG
>CAMZGI010000330.1 GCA_947306305.1 uncultured Fibrobacter sp. | reverse complement strand
TTGTTCTTTGCTTCTTCAAACGAACTGCTGATTTTCGCCTTGATTTCATCAACCTTGCTTGAAATAGCATCTTTAACGCCGTTCCATGCGTTTGTGGTTGCGGTCTTGATATTCTCCCATGTGTCAATGAAAGATTGTCTTGCCGCTTCGCCAAACGCCCTAAACGATTCGGAAATGTTCGTCTTAAACGTTTCCCAACCAAGTTTGATGTTTTCCCAAGTTTCTGCGGCTTTGGCTTTGATTTCATCCCAGTTCTTGTATAGCGCAACGCCGATTGCGATTAACGCCGCGATTGCCGCGATAACAAGCCCAACAGGGCCGATAAGAATAGAAAACGCTGAAACAACCATAGGTGCGAAGGTCAGCAACATTCCAATGCCTGTGATAAGCTTGCCGCCGATAATCAGCAACGGTGCAATAGCCGCGACAACAAGCCCTATCTGAATAATAAGGTTCGTTTGTTCAGGCGTAAGTCTTTGCATCCAACCGACAAGCTTTTCAACAAAGCCTGCAAGTTTTTCAAGGAACGGCGCAAGCCCTGTCGCGATCGTGCCGCCTAGTTCCATAGCCGCCGCTTTTAGCTGCGCTTTGCTCTTGTCAACCGCATCATTGGTTTTGTTCAGCGCGTCAAGCGTTTCCCCGGACATAATAAGGCCCATGCGCTTTGCTTCGTCACCGTACTCGCGTAAAGCTGCGCCGCCATCGTCAATAATGCCTGCAAGTTCATCCGCAGACCGTCCGAAGATTTCATAGGCGCGTTGATCGCGTTCAACTTCGTTTGGGATCTGCGAAAGGGCTTTGATCGTGTCGTAAAACACATCTTCCGCGCCGCGCATCTGCCCGGACGAATCCTTTACGGAAACGCCGATTTTGTCAAACGCTTCGCCTGTGCCGCCCATGCTCTTTTTCATCTTGGTAACGGCCCCTGAAATGCGGTCAAAAGGCACATCAACAAGGTCTGCGGCATACTGCATCTTCTGAAGCGAATCCGTTGAAAGCCCTGTTTGCTTCGACAGGGTGTTCAGATCATCGGCGGTTTGAACGGATTTATAAGCAAGACCGCCCATAGCGGTGACAAGTGCCGCCGCTGCCGCAGAAACAGGCTTGAATTTTTGTCCAACTTCGGTGACCTTGTTTCCCAGGTCTTTCATTTTTTCGCCTGCCGCCGCAATCTGCTGTGCGGCAACAGAACCGAAGTTTCGGTATTCCTTTTCAAGCTGTTCAAGCTGCTGTTCGGTTGCGATAATCTCGCGCTGAAGTCTATCCCATTCGTCAGTTCCTTCAGATACTCTCGATTGTAATTGACGAAGATTCTTCAGGCGTTCATTCGTTTCCTTTATTGCGTTTTCAAGGTTTTTTTGCTTTTGCGTCAGAAGTTCGGTGTTCCTCGGATCAAGCTTCAGCAATTTGTTAATGTCTTTTAGGTTCTTCTGCGTTGTGCGTAGCTGTCCGTCAACCTCTCTGAATGACGCTTGAAGTTTTCTAGTATCACCATTCAGTTCAATGGTAATGCCTGCAATTTTCGCCATTATTGCACCCCATTAGAATCTGTCAAAATCGTCCTGGTTAGCAAGTTCTCTATACTTGCAATCATCGTTTGCCGATTCGGTCATAATGTCAAAAACTGTTCCCATTGTAAGCGTATCAAGATCGTCTTGTGTCATGCCGATCTGATACACTCGCAACAGGAACAGCGCGGTTGTCATTATCCTTTCGGTTCTGCGCTGTTTTTTTTAGCGTTCACCGAAGATCCGTTTGCACCCATGTAGAACGCCTGAATGGTCGGAAGTGCTTCAATCAGTTCCCCGGTAGTGAACTGATCCAACCATGCGCAGTAATCGTCCTCAGTCAGACGATTAACGGCCTTGCGGTCATTGGTTTCGCCAAACTTCGCCATAACAAAGGCCATCTTCATCATAGCGGAAGTAGCAAGCCCTTCGTCCGTGGAGATCATTTTAATAAAATCCTCATGGAAGATGTTATTAAAACAAACATTGACCGAAGCGCAGGCGCAGAACATAAGTTCAACATCCCCAATATTGATTTTCTGATACATCATAGTAAAGCCTCCTTTTTACCGTGATCAGGTGGAAGTCACAACGTAAACCGCCGAATTCCAAGCATTGTATTCCGTGGACTGCGTAGGCGTAACACTAGCCTTGACAATATCCTTGTCATACTCAGGATGGTAGATCGTGGTTGCGGTGATCGTGACGGTTTCGGTCTGCGGTTCAATGGATTCTTCCTTCGTGGAACCGCTGACAGAAGGACGGTTTGCGGTGCAGTTGTAAAGAACGTGCCGCTTCGCGTGCTGATCCCCCTCAAACTGGAACATAAGCGCGAAGTGAACAACAGGCGCGTTCGCGTCCTCAAACAGAACGCCGTTCGCATCGGCAACGTAGCCAAGAATATCCTTCAGGAAATCATCGGTCAGCATAGCAACTTCAAGGTCACCCTCATAGCCGTTGTTCGCTACGGAAGTGTAGTACACGATATTATCAGCATAGAACTTGTTGGTATCACCCTGCTGATCAAGGGAAATAGATACCGCGCCGGGAAGTGCCTTCGGCGCGGCATAGGTCGCGGAACCGTTCGCCGCAATAGTCGCAATCGCGTAATAGACATTCTTAATGCCGTACTTGATTTTATTAGCCATTTTTAACCCTCCGTGTCAGTTGTGACAGGTTCGGTCACAACGATTTCAGTTCGGAATGTAACCATATACATTCTTTCGCTGTTCAAATGTGTTTCTTCCCTTGAATAAACCAAACCGTAGCTGTTCAGCACGTTTTCAACGGTTTCTTCAAGTTCAAAGTCTTTGTTGTCGGTATATAGTTCAATCGAAAGCGGTCTGATCCGCTGATAGTTCGTATTATCAGCCGCAAGATCGTTTGAATTTTCAAAGAAGAAACAAACGAAAGGGCAAGCTTGGTCTGTTCCTTCCGGGAACTGATAATAGGCAAACGGCAGGCCGATTGACTGAACCATATTTGAAACTTCAGCATAGGTCATAGCTTGCTTTTCACCTTGCTTTCAAATTCGCTGATAAGCTGCTGTTCAACGGTTGCGATATGGACGCGCCCCGGCGTTCTGCCGCCGCCCCTGTTCGCGTG
>CAMZGI010000329.1 GCA_947306305.1 uncultured Fibrobacter sp. | reverse complement strand
AGCAAGGAAGTGGGTTACTCCGTCCGCTGCGTGAAAGACTGATTTAGAGCTTAGAGCGGGCTTTGCCATATAGACGAAAGAAGTGGTTAGTAAACAGGATTGTAATAAGAATGTTTTTTTTGGCTGCGATTCCTAACCACCAACCACTAACCACTGCATACTTTCTACTCCTCTAAATCCCACTACTTTTATATAATTGCAGTTGCCTAAGGCTAAAAATTTTTCTCTATTTGTATCGGTTTTTAGACTGTTCGTGGATTTTTTCCGTTGAAACCTCGGATTTTGGTCCAAAAGGTTTCTGGAGAACTTCCGTAAGCGAACGTCTATTTTAATATAAGAGGTTTATTTGGTCGTCCAAGAAAAACTGAATTCTCTCATTGCCGACGCTTGCAAGTCTGCATCCGTTACGCTTGTGGAAGCTGATATGTTCCGTGCCGGCAAACGCAAAACATTGCGGATTTTTATCGACAAACCCGAGGGCGTTACTATCGATGACTGCACGAACGTGAGTCATTTCCTTTCGGATGCGTTGGACTTGGATCCCGAGTTGATCGAGGGCGCCTACACGCTTGAAGTCTCGTCGCCGGGATTGGACCGCCCCCTCAAGTCTTTGGCGGATTTTAACCGCAACAAGGGGCGTTTGCTCCGCATTACCCGCTCGACGGGCAAGCCAGTGACTGGCGAACTTTTAGATGCCGACGAAGAAAATTTGAAGCTCAAGCTCAAGGGCAATGCCGGCGAAATCGTCATACCGCGGTCCGAAGTACTTTCGGCCAAGGTCGAAGTGAAAATTTAATAGGAAGGTCAACTTATGAAGAACGAACCGAAAGTAAACTTGCTCGACGTGCTCAAGGAAGTCGTTGAAGACAAGAGTGTCGATGATTCCGTGATTTTGGATGCCCTCAAGAAGGCTCTTATTTCTGCGGCTCGCAAGTATCTGCACATCGAAAAGAAAATCAATGTCGATATTGACATGGATACAAACGAAGTTCATGTGTTCTTGAACGTTGAAGTTGTGGATGACTATCCAGACTACGACCCGAACATGACTGCTGAAGAAGTTGCTGAAATGGACGAAGGCTACATGCTCGTCGAAGAAGCTCGCGACTTTAACGAAGACGCTCAGGCCGGCGACAGCCTTTATATGGAACTCCCGACCTCCTCCTTCGGTCGTCAGGCTATCCAGACTGCAAAGCAGCTTTTGACGCAGCACATCCGCAGTGCCGAATGCCAGCGCATCATGGACATCTACCGCAGCCGCATCGGTACGATTATCAACGGTACCGTGCTTCGCTTGGAACAACGTAACGTCATCGTGGATTTGGGCAACAAGATTGAAGCTGAACTCCCGGCTCGCGAACAGATTCCGCATGAACGCTTGACTCAGGGCGCTTCCGTGAAGGCTGTGATTGCCCGCGTCGAAGAATCGACGAAGAGCGGCGCTCAGGTTATTTTGTCTAGAGCAAATGCAGACTTCCTCAAGGCTTTGCTCCGTCAGGAAGTTCCTGAAATTTACGAAGGCACGGTCGAAATCAAGGCTGTGGCTCGTGACTCCAAGAACCGCCGCGCAAAGATTGCTGTTTACTCTCGCGACGAAAAGATTGACCCGGTTGGCGCTTGCGTCGGCATGAAGGGTGCTCGCGTACAAACTATCGTCCGCGAACTTGGCAACGAACGCATCGACATCGTCCACTGGGACGAAAACTTCGACGTGTTCGTACAACGTTCTTTGGCTCCGGCTACCGTCCTCAAGATGTTCCCGGTTCCCGATACCGACCGTATCGTGATTATCGTCGATGACGAAAACCTCGCTCAGGCAATTGGCAAGGGTGGCCAGAATGTGGAACTCGCCGGTCGCCTCGTGGAACGCAAGCTCGACGTTCACGGCGAACAAGAATGGTCTCAGATGGATGAAGAATCCAAGAACAAAATTCTCATGAGCAATTATGAGGATGAGAGGAGAATGAGATCAAAGCGTTCTGAAAAGAAGGAAGCTAACGCTTAAGAAACTTTTGCGTAGGGCAATAGTTTAACGGAAGAATAAGAAAAGGAATTGAATAGGCTATTCATGACGAATGATTCTCTAATGAAACCTCAGGATTGGGCTGATGCTCGTGGATTGAAGGTTGATGTGGTGATGAAGCTGCTTCGCGATGCAGGCGTTGCGGTTCGTACCCATATGTCCAAGTTGGATATGGCAGACTTTGCGAAAATCGAGGATGCTGCCGCTGCCGAAAAACAGAAGCAGGATGCCCGCAACAAGAATCTGAAGAGGCCCGCTACTTCTGAATCTGGTTCTTCCGCGTCTGCTCCCGCAAAGAAGAAAGAAACGTCGGTCGCGACGAACAAGCTCGGTTTGAAAGTGAGCCTCAAGAAAGGTCCCGGCGCCCGCAAGGAAGCTCCGAAGCCAGCCGCTAAGACGGAATCTAAGCCGGTGGCTAAGCCTCAGGCTCCGTCCCCGAAGCCCGCTGCTCCGCATGTGGCTCCAGTGGCACCGAAGCCCGCCGCCCCAGTTCAGGCTACGCCTGCTGCACCGGCTCAGCCGGCACAGGCCGCTCCCGCTCCGAAGCCAGCCGCACCGGCACAAGCTCCTGTTCAGGCTGCACCAGCGGCAAAGCCCGCAGCTCCAGCCCAAGCAGCTCCCGCTGCTCCGGCACAGCCGACGCAATCTGCTCCCGCCGCAAAACCTGCGGCGCCTGCCGCCCCTGCTGCAAAGCCAGCAGCGCCGGCACCGAGACCTGCTGCCCCGGCTCCGAAGCCGGCCGCTCCGCAGCCGACGATGATGTCTGCTTCGACCGAACTCAAGCAGCCTCCGATGAAGGCTCAGGTGTTCAAGCCCGATGCCGCAATTCTCGCTCGTATCGAAAAGTCTCGCCAGCAAGCTCAGGCCGCTCGCAACAACCACCGCCCGAATGGTGGTCGTGGTGGCAATGGCGGCAACAATGGCCAGGGTTATACAGGCACGTTTGGCCGTCTTTCGAACAACGGCAACAACAACGGCGGTTCCGACAACCGCAACAATAACAACCGTCGCCCGAATAATGGCGGTAACGCGAGCAGCAGTAGCCGTGGCTACACGGGCCGCAACGGCGGATTCTCTAGCGGTTCTATGCAAGAAGC
>CAMZGI010000328.1 GCA_947306305.1 uncultured Fibrobacter sp. | reverse complement strand
GCGAAGAAGTTGGCGCTTGCGCAACGTCTCTTCTTTCTTTACTTCACGAAACATGGGTTCCTCGAAACAGTGGCTAGTGACTAGTGGTTAGTGGCTAGGGCGTGTCATCCTGAACGAATGGCATAGCCCGAAGTCGAAGGATCCAGACCTGCATTAACCTAATAGCTCACCCATTATCAAATCAGTACAAGAAAACCCAGCCAACCTGAAGCTTGGCGCACTTGTCATTTACTGGGAGTTCAACTGGAGCATATTCTAAATACAATCCCCAAGGATGTTTCTTTTTCCAAAACGCGCTGATTCCTAACGTCAACATATTCGTACGATGTGCATACCCTGGATAATTTTCCCTGCCCTTATCACTCGTCCAATCAGAAAACATATCATTTTTAGCAGTTGAGCCGCCACTATTAAACGCCATCCTTTCGTAATTGATATACGCCCCCAAAGAAAACACTTCGCCAAGATCAAACATTGCACCGCCACCAACATTGTACATAATAAAACCGTCAAAGCGGCCCCTTGGATTTTTCACTTTAGGTTCATAATTTTCTTTTTGATCATTGGAATAATAGCCCCCCACAAAAGAGACCCCGGCCCCTAAATATGCAGGGCCAAACCATTGCACCAAACTCGGACGTAACCCAATATCCATCGGAATAGAAATCGGCACAGACAAGAACAAACCGCCCTTTTGCCCAGCAAGCGAGTAATCCAACGACAACAGCTCAATTTTTGTATTGACGGCAAGCCCCATAATAGACTTTGAATGATGCGGCGACGAAACTTCCCTTTTTTCATCGCCCGCATAAACGCCCCCAACATCCACATAACGGAATTTTTTCTGATCTGACGAATACTTGAGAACCGCCGCCTCGCCCAACGTGTTCCCCGACGAGGTCACGGCACAACCAGAAAAACACAAGGCAAACAAGCTGAGAAGAACAAATCCGGCACACAATCTTTTAGCAAAAGAAAACATAACACTTCTTTTCGTCAAAATATATTTCAACTTGAACTAATGTACAAAATATCTCAAAAGCCAAGAAAAAAGCCATTACCATAAAAAACTTCACCCTATTGTAATAAAATTATATATATCTATTTAAGTATAAGACGGGAGTTGCGATAGAGTTCTTTCGGCTAAAGTAAAAAAAGTAAGAAAAACGGTAGTCCATTTTGGATTATCGAATTTCTTTGTAAACATTGATTTACAAACGGCTGTTAGCTATATTACCGCTCGAATTTGATTAACAGTTAAAAAAGAGGTAGGGAAATGTCAACAGAAAACAATTATAATGTCGGACATGTCATTATGGTAACTCTATCCGCTGCAATTGGTGGATTCTTGTTCGGTTTTGACTCGTCTGTCATCAATGGCGCTAACGTGGCTCTTAAAGGCTATTTCAACTGCAACGACATGCAGCTCGGTCTCGCCGTTTCGCTTGCATTGATTGGCGCAGCCGTTGGTGCTTATTTTGCAGGGCGACTTGCAGACAAGTTCGGGCGTGTGCGTTGTATGATTGCAGCGTCCATTCTGTTCTTTGTCAGTGCTATTGGTTCTGGTCTCCCGTTCACCATCTACGACTTTATCGCGTGGCGTGTCATTGGTGGCGTGGGCATCGGTGTTGCATCCATTATCGCTCCGATTTACATTGCAGAAACTGCTCCGGCGCATTTGCGTGGGCGACTTGGTTCCATGCAGCAGTTCGCCATTGTTATCGGTATTTTTGTGGCTTTGCTTTCGAACTACATCATCGTCCGTATTTCGGGTTCCGCAAGCAACTTGATTATGGGTTTCCATGCGTGGAAAGTGATGTTCTGGGTCGAAGCTATCCCGGCTCTCATCTATGGCATTGCCGCTTGGCAGCTTCCCGAATCGCCGCGTTATCTTGTGAGCAAAGGTCAAATGGTCGAAGCTAAGAAGGTTCTTTCTCTGCTTTCGAGCTCCGGCATCGAAGAAAAGGCAAAGGAAATTCAGGAATCCTTCAAAAGTAAAACCGAAGCCAAGCTTTCTGACCTTTTGGAAACGGTTGCTGGCAAGAAACGCCTTGCTCCGATTGTGTGGGCGGGGCTTGGTCTTGCGATTCTCCAGCAGTTGGTCGGCATCAACGTCATCTTCTATTACGGTTCCATGCTTTGGCAGAGTGTCGGTTTTGGCGAAAGCGACGCGTTCCTCACGAGCCTTATTTCTAGCGGCATCAACCTCACCATGACTATTGCTGCAATTCTCCTTATCGATAAGATTGGACGTAAACCGCTTTTGCTCATTGGTTCTGCTGGCATGGCGGTAACGTTAGGCACTCTCGCTTGCTGCTTTATGTTTGGTTCAGATGCAAGTGGAAACCTCGGCAGCACAAGCGGCATTATCGCTCTCGTTGCGGCAAACTTCTATGTTACTTTCTTCGCGGCAACGTGGGGTCCGGTGATGTGGGTGATGCTTGGCGAAATGTTCAACAACCGCATTCGAGCTGTGGCTATCTCTGTTTGCGGACTGGCGCAGTGGGGCGCAAACTTCTTGGTCAGCTGGTCGTTCCCAGTGCTCGTGGGTAAAGACGGAATCGGTATCGGTCCGACGTACTTGATTTACACGACGTTCGCGGCAATAAGCTTTGTATTCGTCGCAAAGCTCGTTCACGAAACCAAGGGCAAGACGCTCGAATCCATGTAATTCAAAGCTCGCTGAGCTCGTTTACAAAAGTCCTGGAGGCTCCGCCTTTGGGATTTTTTTTTGCGGACAGCCTCTCTGCAAGAAACTATAGATCCTCACCTTCGTGAGGATGACGAGTGAAGAAGCTCATTTACTCTACTTTTTTGATTTTTGCCATTTTTTACGTGAAAAAACTTGAAAATTCAACTTTTCTTACGTAAAATTTCATACAAAATAAGTGAATTTCAGTCAAAAAATTAGATTTTTTCTTTTTTGCTCCTATTTTTCAGTTCCAAAAGAGCCATTTTTTCTCATTTCACACATTTTTTCAGTTAAAAAGCATACATACAAACGAAAATTTTACAGACAACATTAAAATTTTACGTAAAAAATTATGATTTTTCCCTAAATTTACGTAAATTTCGCAGTTTTTCGTAAAACAGCCCTCATTACTTGCCCCTCACAGCCCACCACTCATTATTCATTGATCGAAGCTC
>CAMZGI010000327.1 GCA_947306305.1 uncultured Fibrobacter sp. | reverse complement strand
CGTTCTTTCGTCTAAAATTCCTACTCACGCTCCGGCATCTTCAAGGCGTTTTACATGGCAGTAAGCCAATTCCTTGGTTTTCTCATCACGTAAGTGCAAGCTGGAGCCTTCGCAGTAACGCCAATATTTGCATGTTTTGCAGTCTCCAATCTTAGCCCAGCTGCGGTCTCGCATCACTTGGTAGCGGTTCTGCCATACGTCCCAAATATCGTCTTTGTAAATGTTGCCTTGGATGTAATCACCGCGTAAACTTGGGCATGCCGAGATGCTTCCGTCGCAGAGTACCGAGGCGATGTTCACGCCTGCCCAGCAGAAAAATGGGGCGTTGCGCACTTTTTTCTCGTAGCTGCCGAGGAATCCTTCGCAGTCGTAATTCACGTTGATGACGTTCAGCGCTTTGGCTTCTCGGATAAATTCAAAGACTTGACGGAATTCTTCGTTCGTGAGCTGGAACAGTGGATTGTCTTTGGCTCGTCCTTTGGGGAACACGTTTGAAACTCGCCACCGTCTAACGCCGAGGTTTACGAGTAAATCCAAGATGCGGGGGAGTTCGCTCAGGTTTTTGCGGTTGACGCAAGTCATCACGTCGAAGGTAAGGCCTTCTGTCTGTGCTGCCATTTTGATGGCTCGGGTGGCTCGCTCAAAGCTGTAGGGGCTTCCGCGAAAAAGGTTGTGATTTTCTTCGAGTCCGTCAAGGCTTATGGTGAGCGAGCGGAGGCCTGCGTTCAACAGTTTTGTATAACGTTCGGGTGTCATTGCAAGCCCGTTTGTGACCATGCCCCAAGCGTAACCGCGTTTTTTGATTTCTTGCCCACATTCTTCGAGGTCGGCCCGCATTAAGGGCTCGCCGCCGGTAATCACCACGACAAATTCCTTGGGATTAATGTGCGGAGCGAGTTTGTCGAGCACGGCAAAAAAGTCTTCGCGAGGCATGTCGGGAATTGCGTCTTTGACGCAATCGCTACCGCAGTGCAGACAATGTAAATTGCAACGCAGCGTACATTCCCAAAAAAAGTACGTGAGCGGGTGAGCTTTGATTTCGTTGTGGCGGTAAAGTCGATATGCTTCGAGAGCAAGCGTTTTTTTAAGACCGAGATGCATTTGTTTCAGTTACTTTTCTGGAGTCGGTATGCCATATTTGGCGGTGATTTCTGGGGTAGGCATTCCGTACTTGGCTACAACTGCATGGAATTCGGTGATGTCGTGGCTGGCTTTGAATTCGGCTTCGTTATAAGTTTTGCCGTCACTGCACTTGTATGTTTTTTCTTTGATAATCACGACTCCGTATTTCGGACAAATTTCTTCATTGCATTCTGGAACCGCTACAGCCTCTGTTACCTCTTCTTTGCAAGAGACTCCGTTATCGCAGGTGAGCGTGTTGTCTGTTTCGTATTTAGAGCAGTTCGGCTTTGCGGCTGCACTTGACGAACTGGAATTTTGCTGTTCGACGCTGCTGCTGATTTGTCCACAGATGTCGGATGGGCAACCGTAAAGATCTTCGGTAATCTCATGTAATAACGAGTTGCTAGAGTTTTGGATGGGCTTGCTGCTAGAACTTGATTTTACTTTTTGCGACGAGGAACTTGCTGCTGACGAGATGTTTGCAACAGACGAAGAACTTGCTGCTAACGAAGAACTTGCGATTGATGAGGAACTCGTGGCAGGGGGATTTGTTGCCGACGATGAGTTTGCTGTGGCAGAAGAGGTGGTGGATGCAGAGCTTTGTGCCGCCGAAGAACTTTGAGCAGCCGAAGAACTCGGTGTAATGCTGCTGCTAGATGGCTCTTCGGGGTTGTTTGCCGAAGTGCCGTTGTCGCAACTCGACCAGAAAAAACTGGTCAGTGCGAGGGCTATTTTTTTCCAGTGTTTGTAGAACATGGTAGGTCTCAGGTTTTAGGGGTCAGGGGGCACCTTCGGTGCCGTTGGCAGAGCTTAGTTGTCTGATTCCGGGTCTAGCCCGGAATGACGTAAGTACTCTCTCTCGTCTTTCGTCTCTCGTTTGTAGCCGCTTTGCGGCGTTCTTTTTTATGCACCGGCATCCTCCAATCTCGCTACATGGCAGTAAGCGAGTTCTTTGGTTTTCTCATCACGTAAGTGCAAGCTGGAGCCTTCGCAGTAGCGCCAGTATTTGCACGTCTTGCAGTCGCCAATCTTAGCCCAGCTGCGGTCGCGCATCACTTGGTAGCGGTTCTGCCAAACATCCCAGAGGTCGTCTTTATAGATGTTGCCTTGGATGTAGTCGCCGCGCAGACTCGGGCAAGCCGAAATGCTTCCGTCGCAAAGCACGGAACTTACGTTCACGCCGGCACGGCAGAAGAACGGGTAATTGCGAGCGTCTTTTTCGTAACTGCCGAGGAATCCTTCGCAGCCGTAGTTCACGCTGATGACGTTCAGCTTTTTTACTTCGCGGATAAAGTCGAACACTTGGCGGAATTCCTGGTTCGTGAGCTGGAACAGCGGATTGTCCTTGGCTCTGCCTTTCGGGAACACGGTCGCGATTCGCCAACGCTTTACGCCGATTTTCAGGAGCAAGTCGAGAATTTTCGGGAGTTCCTTGAGGTTTTCGCGGTTTACGCAGGTCATCACGTCGAAGGTAAGGCCTTGTGTGTGTGCTGCCATGTCTATAGCACGCAATGCGCGTTCAAAGCTATGCGGATCGCCACGGAAGTGGTTGTGGTTTTGTTCGAGACCGTCGAGGCTGATAGTGAGCGAGCGGAGTCCTGCTTTCAACAGCTTCACGAAACGTTCGGGAGTCATTGCAAGTCCGTTTGTAACCATGCCCCAAGGGTAGCCGCGTTTTTTGATTTCTTGTCCGCATTCTTCGAGGTCGGCACGCATGAGCGGTTCGCCGCCGGTAATCACCACGATAAAGTGCTTGGGGTCGATGTGCGGGGCGAGCTTGTCGAGTACACCCATGAAGTCTTCGCGAGGCATGTCGGGGATGGCGTCCTTGACGCAGTCGCTACCGCAGTGCAGGCAGTGCAGGTTGCAGCGCAGCGTGCATTCCCAGAAAAAGTACGTGAGCGGGTGAGCCTTGATTTCGTTGTGGCGGTAAAGGCGATAAGCTTCGAGAGCGAGTTTCTTTTTAAGAGAGAGTTTCATGAGTAAGTGGTTAGTAAACAGTGGTTGGTGGTTAGGGGTGGGTGAGTTACTAG
>CAMZGI010000326.1 GCA_947306305.1 uncultured Fibrobacter sp. | reverse complement strand
ACGTCGGCGATTTCGTTTTTACCGAGGGCGAGCATGAACAGGCGGTCGAGCCCAAGGGCCACGCCGGAACAGGCGGGCATCCCCGATTCGAGCGCAGCGAGGAAACGTTCGTCTAGCGGAGGCAGAGGCTTGTTCATTGCGCGGCGGATGTCCAAGTCCGCGTTAAAGCGGCGGCGTTGCTCCACCGCGTCGGTAAGTTCCGTATAACCGTTGCAAAGTTCCACCTGGTTCACGAACAGCTCAAAGCGGCGAGCCCACATGCGGCCATCGTCATCTGTATAAGTTTGCGCAAGGGCGGCCTGCGATGGCGGGTAATCAAGGATAAATTCAGGGCCGTTACTTGCGAGCGCGGGTTCGACCAAGAACACCATCATGTAATCCCACCACTCTTCGCGAGTGAGCGTTTCGCTGCCGACAGGCACAGGAACATCGCGCGCAGCGCAAGCATCCGCAAAGTCCGAAAGCTTTTCGCAGAACGGATCAACGCCAGCATAATTCTTGAACGCGTCAATCCAGCGGGTGCGGCGAGCATTCAGCTTTTTGCCGATGATTTCGCTCACGAGGTCTTCGACTTCGTCCATGAGCTTGTCCTGAGTCATGCCCACGCGATACCACTCTACCATCGAAAATTCGTTGTTGTGGTGGCCGCCAAATTCATCTTTGCGGAACGATTTTGTTATTTGGAAAATATCTCCGAAGTTCGCAGCAAGCAAACGCTTCATGTGAAATTCTGGGCTCGTCATCATGAACCGCTTGGGGTCTTCGATTTCAAAATAATCGAGCTGCGGATCCGTACCGCCATAAGCCGAAAGCACAGGTGTCTCAACTTCGAGCGCATTACGACGAACAAAAAAATCACGGACGCGGGCCATCAGCGCTTGGCGCTGGACCCACGTTTCACGCGAACAGGTAGGCGCAAACTCGCCCGATTTGAGATTTTCCATTTATTCGGCTCCGGCTACACAACGGACCGCAAGATAGAAACTCGGGTCCACCGTGATGGAACCAACATCCTTGTCTGACGCAAACATTGTGCGAGCCTTGCCACGACCATCTGCATCGGCATCGGCGGTCCAGAAGTACGCCCCATCGCCCATCGTCGTGCAAACCCCGGTCTTGTTGGCGTAGCCACCAAACATCGCCGTAAACGCGTAATCGTCGCTGCCATTGCTCTTGAGCTTGAGTGCCGCTTCGCGAGCGCCACCAGCATGTTCTTCGAGCTTTTTCCAATCTTCGTCCGTGGCGAGATGGTAGCCAGCAGGGCAAGCGGTCTTCGCGGCTTCTTGCGTGTAAAGGCGGCCGAAAGCCTTGCAGTTCGCATCGTCGCGGTCGTAGCACATCGAACCATCTTTATCATTGTAATTCAAGTTTTCTACGAACCAATTAAGTCCGCCAATTTCCTTGACCTTGTAAACCTGCTTGTCACGCTTATCGACAAAATTCTTGAACACTGGGCAACGCGTGCTGAAGCCTTCGGCAGAAAGAATCGGATCAACCTTGCCTTTCCATGCCGTGCAGAAACGGAACAGTTGACCACCCGGAAGCGAAGACTTGTCTGCCTTATGCTTGCTCGCCCACTTTTTCACGTAATCCACGCCCGTCACCGCAGAATCAGGAATCGAAAGCACCTTGGCATACTTGCCCGCTAGCGAAGCAAACGTCCCTGCATTCGACATTGGAGCTTTCCAGAAACCATCTGTAAGCCCCGTGCGGAGAGCCGCAAAAACTGGCGACGGCTTATAAACTTTAATCGTTTTATCTACCATCTGCTCTGGATTCTTTTTGCAGTTTACATCGTGATCGATAGCCATCAGAGAATTTGCATCCACCTTGCATTGGGCAATGCACTTTGTTCGTGCCGCACCCTTCTTGGGGCAGGGTTTCCAAATCGTCGTATCGACACTCACGAGAGACGGCTTCGCAAAAGCCTTCGTCTTGGTCGCAACCTTAGCCACTTCGTCAAGAGCCTTGAGTGCCTTTGCACTCCCCTTCGTGCCATCGGCTAGCAAATAATTGATAACACCCGAGCAAGCATTCGCAGCGTTCGCCATGCCGCAAGCCTTTGTACCAAATCCATACGCAAACTGAGACGGACAGGCCGCAAACGATTCGTCGGGCATCTGCTTGAAAATTTTTCCGTAAATATCCGATGCCGTTTTTGCAGACATCTTGCCGCAGTAAATTTCTTCCATTTCGCCAGAATTGACAATCTTCTTGACCTTTTTCCAGTTGCTAGAATCAACCGCCTTGCGGAGAGCTTCTTGCGCAAACGCACCCTGAGCCAAAACAGCGGAGCAAATCAAACCCGCCCAAAAGAACTTCTTCATTTAATCCTCTTTAAATTCACTTTTTCTATCAAATAGTTTAAATATATTACGAATTATAACCAATACTTAACGCAGATGCAAAAAAATTGTTGCACACTAATAATATTTTACTATTGCTAGCCACCTGTTATGTAGGTTTTCTATCTTTGGCACCATGTTTAATGCAGAACTCACACGCAATGAATTCCCCATGCTGGTCGCAGGCGACAAGGAGCAAAAGCCCCTCGCCTTTTTGGACAGCACTGCCACGACACAAAAGCCCGCCTGCGTCATCGACGCGATGGACGATTTTTACCGCGAGCATTACAGCTCTGTGAAGCGCGGCGTTTACCGCCTGAGCGCACGCACCACGGAAGCGTTTGAAAAGACGCGCAAGGACATTGCGAAGTTCATTAACGCCAAGTCTGAAGACGAAATCGTGTTCACCCGCGGCACCACCGAGAGCATCAATCTCGTGGCATGGAGCTATGGACGCAAGTTCTTCAACGAAGGCGATGAGATTTTAATCAGTGCATTGGAACACCACGCGAACATCGTGAGCTGGCAACTCGTTGCCGAAATGAAAGGCGCAAAAGTCAAGGTCATCCCGGTGAAGGACGACGGCGACTTGGATTTGGCAGCACTTCCCTCGCTTTTGACTCCGCGCACCAAGATGGTCGCAGTCGCGCATGTGAGCAATTCTGTGGGAACCGTGAACCCGATCGAAGAAATCATCGCCACGGTGCGCAAGCTCGCCCCGCAAGCAAAGGTTTTGATTGACGCCGCCCAGAGTTCTTCGCATATCAAGATTGACGTGCAAAAGCTCGACTGCGATTTTCTCGCCTTCAGCGGTCATAAGATGTACGGCCCGAC
>CAMZGI010000325.1 GCA_947306305.1 uncultured Fibrobacter sp. | reverse complement strand
TCAAGTGCGTAGGTGGGGCGCCAGCGCTGTTGCGGATGGCGGCCTGCTTGCGTTCCACAATCTTGTCGGCGATGGAGCGAACCTTCTCGGTTAGCCAAAGCCACGACTGGCTTGCGGTCTCGTAATCGGCTTCGCCGAACATCTGCACGCGATTTTCGCGACGCAACGAATCGACTTGCCTGAACGCCTTCACGTCGCCCTTGGGGTAAACCGCGAACGTGCTTCCGCCATTGTAATTGAGAATGCTAAATGCCGGCACATCGCTTGGACCATCGGCAATATAGACCATGTTTTCAAATGGCACACGGCGGCTCTCGCGAGCAATCGACGAATTCACGTCAATCGTTTCGGGATACTTGTTGCTGCCCTTGTTGATTTCAAAAATGTAACGCGTCTTGGAAGTGTTATCCAACGCACTTGCAATCTGCGAAATTTCACGCGGAGCGTCAGATTCTTCGCCAGCCCCGTCCAAAAATCCAGGCATTGCCGGCGACTCGATAAACTCGCAACCGTAAATTCCATCGACATACGGAGCGATCGCGCTCCCGCGAATCGTCTCTGCAAACCCAGTACTTACAACATAATGCTCAACGCGGATATCGAACGCCTTGTACTTTTCGTCGTCGTTAACAAGCGACTTCACTTCGCCAAAAAACTGCGGAAGCCCCGGATAAAACTTGAGTTCCTTGCCAAACTCGCGAAGCAACGCATTGTTCAGCCCCTTGAAAAGCCCCGCCTTTACATAAGTGAGAATGTGATTCAAATAGCTCGTATCCGAATTCACAGAAATTCCCTGCTTTCCGTAATATACTTTGAGGGCGTTCACCTCTTGCCAAAACTTGCCGCCATCCACATTGAAATGCTTAAAGAGCGGATCTTGCATGTAAGAACTGATGAGGGTCTTGTCGCAGTCCCACACCATGGCGATGATATTTTGTTCAAAAGGTGATTTCATGAAGCAGTGGTTAGTGATTAGTGGTTGGTGGTTAGGGGGAGTTCGTTGCAGTAGGCAGTTGACAGTGGTTAGGAATTAAATTAAGAATTAAAAATTAAATTTTCATTTTTAATCTTTCTTCTTTAATTTTTCATTTTATTATCCTGTTTACTAATCACTGTTTACTAGCCACTCACTTAGTAATAAAATAATCCTCGGGGTTGACGGGGGTTCCTTTTACACGGATTTCGTAGTGCAAACCAACGCTAGATTCAAGACCGCTCTTGCCAATGATTGCAATCGGGTCGCCACGGCGGACATCGTCCCCCTTCTTCAGCAGCACATCTCCCAAATGAGCATAGAATGTCTTGACATCTTCGGTATGCTCAATTTTCATGGTCAAGCCAAATCCACGATGCTTGCGGACTTCCACGACCGTGCCAGCACCCGGCGCATAAACAGTATCGCCTTCAGCGGCCAAAAAGTCAACACCTCTGTGCGGCAATTCCTGATCCGTGAACGCATCGAACACCATTTCAAACCGGGCTTTGATATCGTGATGGTTCTTGAGCGGATGGAGTACCGGAATACGTGCCGCAAGCGCCGTATCGGCTTCTAGTTTATTTAAAGTATTGCGGAACGTCGATTTAATTGCGTACAAATTCTTTTTCGGAGAGCCGTCTTCTTCGAACGTCGGGTTCTCAAGCGTAAAGCCCAGTCCGCCAAGCTTCATGGTGCTATCGCGAACAACGCGAGTTTCTTCGATCTTCAAGATAGTCGTATCGACAACCGCGCGAATCTTCTTGATTTCGTCCTTGATGACTGCGTTCTGGTGATAAACATCAATCAAGTTGCCGTTCGACAAGTTCTCCACAATCTGCACGGGTGAGAACAAAATAAAACCAAGGATGGCGCAGACACCAACGATAAGATAAATAACGACCTTCTTGACAGAGAACGTTACATCTCGACCTCTGGAGTTCTTGCTCGGAAAGATGTGTACCTCAAGCTTTTTCACTAGAACCTACAGTAGTCTTGTTGAGTTTCTGTTCAATTTCGGCAACCTGCTTCTTGATTTCAAAGATGGCACCCACGGCTTCAATGGTCGAAGGATCGTCCTTGATGGACTCGAAACGACCGTCCTGGATGGCTTCGTAAACCTTCTGTCCAAGCAATTGATACTTGGCTTTGAGCTTTGATTCCGTCATTGTCAGTTCGACACGGGAAAGAACGTTGGATGCACAGCCTTTAGCTGTAATTTTAAGCTTATTTAGAGTTTTTTCGTTCATAATATCTTCTCGACCAGTCTCTAAAATAGTAGATTTTTCGACATAAAACAATGGAGATTTTTCTATGAGTCGCAGCGATCGCAGAAGAGCAAAGCAAAACGTCAAAAAATTCGTCCCAAAAAAATCAAATGCGCTGGATAAACGAGTTATCGTACTCCTCGCCATCATCGTCGTTGTATTTTTCGTAGGAACAATGCTCATTCAAAGAGGTGCTTAATCCATGAAGTTCACTATCCAGAAGAATGTATTGCAGGACGTTCTGCAAGCGGCAATCAGCGCCGTCCCGAACAAATCCACCATCCAGATTCTAAACAACTTTGCACTCCGCTTAGAAGGCAACTTCCTTGAAGTGAGCGCCACCGACCTCGACCTCGGTATCAGGGTCAAGGTAGAAGTGCAGGGCGAACGAGATGGCGCAGTCGTCATCAACGCCCGCAAGCTGTTCGATCAGGTGAAGAGCCTCGTGGATCCGAGCATCACGAACATCACTTTTGACGCACAGGACTATCTGGTCAAGATCCAGTGGAGCGAACGCGGCAAGGCAAGCATCATCGGCTTTGACGCAAACGACTTCCCGCCGTTCCCGGAAGTTGAAAATGGCGAAACGCTCAACATCGCCGCAAGCGAACTCGCATTCCTCGCCGAAAAGACATTGTTCGCCACTTCGACCGACTCTACCCGCTTGAGCTTGAACGGAGTTTATCTCGAAGCGAAGGACGGAAAGATTTCTATGGTCGCAACCGACGGCCACCGTCTTGGACGTGCAGCCATCGATCAAGAAGGCGCAGAACTTGCAAACGGAGTCATCATTCCGCACAAGGCTTTGCAGCACATCTTGCACATGGCCAAGGGCGATTCCACAGTCGAAGTCCGCACCTCTGCAACGCACATCCTCTTCAACACCGGTTCCATCCAAGTGATTTCCAAGCTGTACGAAGGACCGTATCCGAGCTACCGCTC
>CAMZGI010000324.1 GCA_947306305.1 uncultured Fibrobacter sp. | reverse complement strand
TGTTCTTCCTCGTGATGGGTACGGTGCTTACGCTTTGTGTGCAGTCTTCTGCAGCCATCATGGCTATCACAATGATGCTTTGCACTGCTGGCGTGCTCCACATCGATCAGGGCATTATGCTTGTGCTTGGCGAAAATATCGGTACGACGATTACGGCTAACATCGTTGCTCTCTCGGCTAACACGCAGGCTCGCCGTGCGGCTCTCGCTCACTTTACCATCAACGTCATCGGCGTGATTTGGGTAGCGATTGTCCTTAAGTGGTTCCTCGCTGCCGTGTGCCATGTGGTGGGTTTTGACCTCGGCATTCGCCCGGGTGACGAAGGCTATGCTCGCAACCTCGCATTGATTGCCACGGTGCTTGCATCGTTCCACTCGGCTTTCAACGTGTCCAATACGTTCCTCCAGATCTGGTTTATCAAGTACATCGAAAAGTTCGTGTGCAAGGTTATCAAGCCCAAGAGCTCCGAAGAAGAAGAAGATTCTCGCTTGCACTTCATCAGCTCTGGCTTGATGGGAACGTCTGAACTTTCGCTCCTCGAAGCCCGCAAGGAAATTAGCTTGTATGCAACTCGTACGCAGAAGATGTTCCACTTTGTGCCCGAATTGCTCACCATGAAGAACGAAAATGAATTCGTGAAGCTCTTTGCCCGCATCGAAAAGTACGAAGGCATCAGCGATAGCATGGAAATTGAAATTGGCGATTACTTGAACAAGGTGAGCGAAGGCCGCTTGAGCCCCGAAAGTAAGACGGCATTGCAGTGCATGCTCAAGGAAATTTCTGAAATCGAGAGCATGGGCGACGCTTGCTACAACATGGCTCGCGCTATCAACCGCAAGTTCAGAACCAAGGGCGAATTTACGGAAGACCAGCTCGAACATATCAAGCACCTTATGCATCTCTGCGACAACGCTATGACGCACATGATTGGCGTTTTGAACGATGTTCCGCAAATCGATGTAAACCGCACGCTGAACTTCGAAAACGAAATCAACGATTACCGCAAGCTCCTCAAAGAAAAGAACGTGATGGATATCGAATCGCAGAAGTACAGCTACCAGATTGGAGTCCACTACATGGACGTGGTGAACGACTGCGAAAAGCTCGGCGACTACATCGTGAACGTGGTCGAAGCCCATGTGAACAGACGACTGACGACTGCTTAAAAAAAGTTGCTCTCTACAGTTTTTGAATGCCGGCCTTTGCGCTGGCATTTTTTTATCTGCATTATTTTTCGATATTCCCCAAAAAAGAGAGTATATTAAAGATAAACGTTCTTTGACGTGGAGGGTGTATGGATTGTTTTCTAAAAAAATTTGCAGTTGCCGCTTTTGTGGCGATGGTGGGGTGGGGCGTAGCGAATGCTATAACTCCGAATAAGCTCGTTTCGGGCGGAGTCAAGGCTTGGACTGGCGGCTCTACGACAAACTTCTTGACCGACGGTTACTTTGTCAAATGGAACAGCGGCGTTACTAACGAAATTGCAATGAATGTGGGGGTGGGGCCTACCAAGTTGCGTATCCAGTGGGAATATTGCAGCCATTGCGCGTGGGGTATTTACTTTACCAAAAATTGCCAGCATACGGGTGAACCTCTTTCGAATTTTCAAATTCTGACATCTGCAAATTCTACTGATGGTCATAATGGCGATTGGGTTGTCGCGGCGACGATTAGGGATAATCCCGTGATGTCGCGAGCAATCGAAATTGATTTTGCGGGCAGGTCTTGGTTCAAGTTCGTGAGCGACAGCGATTTGGGCAAGCTTCTAGAAATCGAGGCTTTCGACGTGAGCGAAGGTGGCGACGATACGTGGTTCTTTATGGGAACGAGCATTACCCAGATGGGGCTAAAAATGCAAGAAACGGATTCGACGGTGGCTCAGCTGATTCATGCGAGATTCCCCGAATACACTCCTGCCGTGCTCCGTGGCGGCATTGGCTGCATCAACAGCACCGAAATTGTGAGCCTTTTGGATAGGTACCTCAAGTATGCGGGAAATGTGAAGTATTGGGCTATAGAAATGGGCACGAACGATGCTTGGGGAGGTAGCGATTGGCAAGTAAAGCAGTATGCCCGCAACATGCAGAGAATTGTCGATTCCGCGAAAGCTCATGGAATAACGCCCATAATAGCCCGAATTATCGCAACGGACCCGGCAAGGGCAGGGTGGCAAGTTCATCCGGCATATTTGAATGCTTTGGACAAAATAATCAAAGTGAACCGGCTCCCAGAAGGTCCTGATTTCTACAATTTCTTTTTGCAGCATAAGGAACTCCTTGCCGATGATGGCGTTCACCCCAAAGCGGAGGGCGGCGGTCAAGCGATGCATCGCTTGTGGGCGGAAGCTTTAGCTCCGCTGTATGAATCGTCTCGAAAAGCGAAAAGTTCAATCAAGCCCGTGAAAAAGTTCAATTCGGCGGTTCCCAAAGTTTACGCCGATGGACGCGAAGTCTTTTTGAGTGGACTTGAAAAAGGGGCTTCCGTTCGCATAGTGTCAGCAATTGGTCGAGTCGTCGTGCGTAATTGCTATGCAACGGAAGGTCGTATGCAGCTCGGAACGCTCCCTGCGGGCAAATACTTTGTCATCATCCGCAGCCCCAAAATGCGATATTTCACCAATTTGCTAGTGAAATAGGATGTAACTTTTCCGATACATTTGCGTTCCTGTGACCGCTGACAATGTATCTAAATAAATTACAACTCTTTTTGCTCATATTTTCTATTTTTAGTTTGGGATTATATGGTTGCGGAGATTGGGTGAACCCAAAAGGATGTTTATGAAAAAAATCTTCGCATTTCTTATGTGCGCTGCCGTAACTTCTGCTATGGCAGTCTCCGCTAGTCGTTTGGGCCCTGTAAGCACCTATGGTGAGCTCAAGGCCAACGGTGGCAAACTTTCCGGTACATGCCCGGAATACTCCAATAAGGCAGTTCAGGTCAAGGGCATGAGCCTCTTCTGGAGCTCGGGTGCCGATAGCTCCACGGTTTTCTATTCCGAAAAGGCCGTGAACGCCATGGTGAAGCAAATGAACATCGAAGTCATCCGCTTTGCAATGGGCGTGACCAAGGAAAAATTTGATGACCATGGCCGTGGCTATTTGAGCAGCGAACAGGGCGAAACTCTCCAGAAGGGCTACCTCAAGAACGTGGTCAATGCCGCTATCGAAAACGACATTTACGTGATTATCG
>CAMZGI010000323.1 GCA_947306305.1 uncultured Fibrobacter sp. | reverse complement strand
TCTGCCAACTAAGTTCCGCCTACTAGCAACTAGTAACTCTAATCTAGTAACTCCTAATTTGCTATATTATGGGCGATTTTATTACAAGCAAAACTCGGAGTTCTGAGTGAACAAGAAAAAACTTCTTCTTTTACCGTTTTTGGCATTGGCTTTGATGTCCTGCTCGAACGATGCGGGTGACGACGGTTTGTCTAGCTGGCTTTCTAATCAGGGTATGCCAAGCAGCTATAAAGTTCAGACTGTAACGGTCAATGACCTTAATCCTTTGTCAGCCGAGGTCAGTCAAGATTCGCTTCCCAGAAGTGCTTGGACACGTGGCTTTTTTGGTGCTTTGTCTGGCATGTCGCACGACCTCTTTTTGGATTTTGGGATGGATAGCGCGTCCCTTGCTAAGGTGAATGCTGGCGATTCGGGCAAGTCCCTTTTGTTCTTGTACCTTGTAAAGTCGTTTTACGAGTCTGAATTTTTGCCGTCCGATTACTTCCCGATTAAAGAGGACTTGAAGCTCAACGTGAGCTGGATTCTTTCTGACAAGTTGTCGGGCGGGGAATTGAACGATGTGGCTTCTTTGAACGATTCCGTCTGGTTCCATGAATTGGAATCTTGGAAGGCGAAGACGACTGCGGATACGACTGTTTCTATCTCTGTCAATAAAAAAGGTTCTACCCTTGCAGATTCCATCTTGACTCTTGAAATGCCTAAGGCTTTGGTAAACGAAATCCGCAAAAAGCCGGGCAACCGCCGTTTGCAATTGCGCGTGTCTGCTCCCGAAGCTTCGCATGTCTATCGAATCGAGGGCGCTGGACACATGTCTCGCTTCCCGCGTTTCCGCTTGGTGTCTTTCAAGAACGATACGACGTTCAATTACGTGTCTTACGAGCCTAATCGCGCTGCGACGATTTCTTTGAGCCGCGAAGAATGTTCCGACTGCATTGTGCTGCATGGCGGCGCTTTTGATACTTTGAAGGTGGAGTTCCCCTCGAAGCCGATTTTGAAGGCTTTGTCTGATTTTTATGGCGACGAATTCCCGTACTCGGTTGGCGACAGCAACGATGTGCGTCAGGCGGTGGTGATGGCTCAATTGACGTTCTACAGGGACGATTCTAAGGGCGAACGCGAATTGGGCATGCCTCTCCAGGTTGTCGCAGGCTCTTATATGGACAGTGCCGAAACGGTTGTCCTCCGCAAGGAAAGCTACAAGTTGGACAAGCCTCGCATTGCAAAAAGCGAGCACCCGAACATGCTGTTCCACGAAGGCGATTCTATTTCGTTGCAGGTGACCGCCGGCTTGCGCGACTTTATAAACAAGGCTAGCGATGGCCGCACGTTCAAGATGACGATGCGTCTTGGATTCCCTGTGCTTACGACTCGGGATACGGTGTTCTCGCCTCGCGTCAGCGGCAAGAAAGATTCTATCTATCTTTTCAATGGTGAAACAATGTATGTTTCCCAAGGTGATACGATTAACGTGCTCTTCTCAGACTTTGATTACGCCCGTTACGACTGGACCTCAATCAGGAACAAGCCCGCTACGCTCAAGTTGTGGCTTGCCTCTAAGCGTGGGGATAAATAATGAAAAAGTTTATTAGTGCTTTGCTTTGCGCTACAGGTTTTTCCTTTGCGTCGATGATTGGTCTTGATGCTCTTGGCGAACAACAGATTGGCGGCGGCTCTGCCGCTCTTGCTGGACGTGGTTTTGCAGGACATGCGAAGACTGGCGATTTTGAAGGTGTTTCTGTAATCAACCCTGCCCGTCAGGCGTTTGACAATAAGGTTTCTTTGAACCTTAACTTTTTGCTTGGCGTTTCGACCGCTAGCCATTCGAGTTCTAGCTACACGAAAACGAGCGTATCTATGCCGTCGATGAACCTCACTTTCCCGATGGCTGATTTTGGAACGTTTGGCTTGTCGTTGTGGCAACGCTACGCGGCATCGATTCGCGAAGAAGTGGATAACGAAAAAGAAAATTGGAATGCCGAAATTGAGTACCAGAGCAGCATTTATGAATTGGTGCCGACTTACGCTATTAGGCTTCCGTTCTTCCGTATGCTTTCTTTGGGCGCGTCTGCACATGTGGTCATGGGTAGCTTTACCCGCAGCCTTACGCTTGGTCCGGACAACAGTGAAATTGCCAAAGAAGATGCTTGGGCGACGAACAATGCCGATGTCACGGATTACGTGACTGGCGACTGGGAAATCAAGCACCATCCTGCTTACTACACTTTTGCAACCCAGTATCGCGGTCGCATGGCTTCGTTCTTCTTCTCGTTCACGACTCCTTATACGTTGTCCAATGAACTGGAATACAACTTTAGGTTTGACGAGCTGGATACGCTTGCTCCGACCCGCAAGACCCGTGAAATCAGGGTGCCTGCGATGCTTGCGACGGGCGTGAATTTCCGCTTTATGAAGCGTCACAACGTCATGGTGGATTTGTCTAAGAGCGCTTGGAATCGTGATATCGAAAATGTGGCTGGCAGCTGGAGCATGGCTGCTGTGACTAAGACGCAGACGGACTTTAACTTGTCTATAGGTTATCAGCGCGATGGCAGCGATGTGTTCTACGAAGCATATTGGGACAGAATTACGTACAGAGCCGGAGCTTGGTTTAAGAATTGGTATATTAAAGATGTCTCTGAATTTGGTGGATCCGTTGGTGCTGGTTTCCCGCTTGGGCGAAAGGGCACGACGCTTGATTTAGCTATTCAGGGTGGCGTTCGCTTGTCTGACGATGACCGCAACTGGAGTGAATCCTTTTTCGGTATTCGTTTAGGTCTGGTGGGTGTCGGAAGTTGGGGAAAGACCCGTGGTCAGTAAGATTCATTTAGAAGGAGATCGAAAATGGCTACTAAGAAAAAAATTGAAGAAACGAAGACTGAAACAAAGTCTGAAGTAAAGACTGTAAAGGCTGTGAAAGTAGCGGCAAAGAAGGTTGCAAAGTCCGCTGCTAAAAAGACTGCTGAAGAAGCAAACGCTACGCAGGCTGCGACGGCTGAAGCCGAAAAGCCTGCAAAGAAGGCTACGAAGAAGATTGTTGACAAGGTGGCTAAGAAACCGGCTGCAACGGAAGAAAAGATGGCAGCGAAGGCTGCTCCTGCAAAGAGGACTCGGAAGACCGTCGCCAAGACTGATAAGGCGAATGAAGCTGTACAAGATGCAAGCGAAGTGAAGGTTGTAAAGAGAACCCGCACTGCTAAGGCTAAGAAAGTCGAAGCTGTGGAAAAAGTCGCTGAAACAG
>CAMZGI010000322.1 GCA_947306305.1 uncultured Fibrobacter sp. | reverse complement strand
CCTCGGACTCGCCATAGACACTGTAACCCGACGGCCTGTAGCTCGGATTAGCATACGAAAACCTCTTTTTACAAAATTTTGCATTATTCGTACGAAAAATGCAAAAAATATTGCAAAATTCATATGAATAATGTAGTTTTATCCCTATGAAACGCAAAATTACCGATAATCTGATTGCCTGGAAGAACGAAAAAGGTCGCAAGCCCCTGGTGGTGACCGGGGCTCGCCAATGCGGGAAAACTTACGCCATCAAGGAATTCGGGCGTGAACATTTTGAAAATCTCGCCTATTTCAACTTCGAGGGCAATGCGGCTCTTCAGTCTATTTTTGACTACGACTTCAATATTGAACGCATCGTCACTGAACTGGAACGCTACTCGAAACAGAAAATTTCGGATGGTAGGACGCTTGTTTTTTTTGACGAGGTTCAAGCATGCCCAAAGGCGATTACGAGCCTCAAATATTTTTGCGAAGACAGACCAGGACTGCATTTGATTGCGGCGGGTTCGCTTTTAGGGGTAGTCATTCGCCAAGCCGAGATATCTTTCCCTGTTGGCAAGGTCGAACGCCTGCAAATGTATCCGATGAGCTTCGAGGAATTCGTGATGGCCGCCCCCGATGGGGAATCACTGCTTGCCGGGCTTGCAAATTACGATTTGAGTCGTGCGCTACCGGAACTCTATACTATCCCGCTTCAAAATTATCTCAAACTCTATTACATTGTCGGTGGTATGCCGGCCGCGGTCGATTCTTTTGTACAAGAGAACGACTTCGACAAAGTTGACAGAATTTTGGATAACATTCTTTTGGATTATAGCAATGATTTCTCGAAACACGCCACGGCGTCGGACATCCCGAAGTTGAGCTGGATATGGGATTCCGTTCCGAAGCAGCTAGCGAAGGATAATAACAAGTTTATGTTTTCGCATGTCAAAGAAGGCAAGCGGGCAGCTGACTTGGAAGATGCCTTGCAGTGGCTGTTCAGTGCCGGGCTACTCCATAAACTTGAATGCGTGACGAATGCGGAACTTCCGCTGTCCAATAATGCGAACGCCACTATTTTTAAGGTGTATATGAGCGATGTGGGTCTGCTCCGCGTAAAGTCTGGCATAGACGCAAAGACAATCTTGGAGGATACCGCTCTGTATGCGGGCTTCAAAGGGCCGTTTACCGAGAATTTCGTGATGAACGAACTTGTGAAAAAAGGACTCCATCCTTATTTTTGGAAATCACAAAATACAGCCGAACTTGACTTTATTTTTGAGGTAAAGAATGAACTTTTTCCAGTAGAAGTCAAGGCTGACTTGCATACAAAGGCAAAAAGCTACAATGTCTTCTGCAAAAAGTATTCGCCGAAAAAGGGCTTTGTTCTGTCGCAAAAAAACATTGCTATTACAACAAACGAGCATACGGAAACACGGCATTTGCCGTTATATCTTTGTAGCAAGATTATTTGATTACTTATCTTCTTCTCTTTAGATACCACATTAAAAGTATCTAATAAGCATACACAAATCTCTTAGAACGCACCTGCAATCAGGATGCAAAGCTTACCTACGTCCTTGCAATTCTTCCTGTTCGCGGAGTCTCTTGTAGCCGGGACTTTCTAGTGGAAGAATGGAGGGATCGAGCTTTGATGGTTCATAGGCAAAAATTCTCTATTTCACCAAATCGGGATAATTCTCTTTCCAGCGCCAGTTATACTTGCCGCATTCGCGAATTAACTTTTCTCTATTACCAAAGTTATCCCAGCGACAGGCGCTGAAATCTTGCTTTATAAAAGCCGCCATCTCGTTGTAGAACTCAATGTATTCGGGAATGCGGGGATCTTTTTCCAAATTAGCATCAACACCCTTAGGGTCATCCATATCAAAATAACTGTACTTTTCGCCATCATAAAAAAATATATGCAAACGGCCACTGCACTGCGTATTCCAACTTTGAAGGGAATTCCTATTATCTAGCAAAAACGACTTCATTTTTTTTATCAATGATTGCGGCATCTTTTTTTTCTTCTTGCACAAGTCATAAACAGTTGATATTTTTTCTTTTATATTTCTTTCCATGCAACGTTCAAAAGAAGGGAGTGTTTCAGCAAGATGCCTAGTTTCAATTGAATACAACTTATAAATTTCAGCTTCAAAATCATCAAAAGGTAAAGACATAATGTAATCAACGGAATCATAAAAATCCACAAAAAAAACATGCTTTTCATTTTCCCACACTAAATCTTCACTTTTAAAATGCCAGTCAAAATTTTCCTTCAACCGATGATAATCTGGAGAAAAAATTCCTTGCTTAACAAACTCGGAAGCATGAATCCATATAGGAAGTTCTTCAGGAACATTCGTTGAAATAAAAAAACACCCAGAAAGAAGCGCGCATAGAACGACAGACAAAGTAAAGATACGCATATCAATACCCCCTGCCCTTCCAACCCAAATAATCAATTAGGAAGTGCGTAATAAAATTATTGCCGTAATTGTAGCTAGAATAGGCATCATTATTCCACACCCTAGACATAAATTCAATGTTTCCATATTCAGATGAACCATCCTTCCTAAACGTATACTTGACAGACTTATCTGAATGGTCCCCCATACGTTCAATCAATTCAAAGCCATTCCGCCTTAAAGCTCGTCCGACCCTTAAGAAATTTTTTGTATCTAAATTTTTTCTTGCGTTTAAAGCTATTTCCACCTCTTTTTTTACAGCGATATCTTCTGGATTTGAACTATTTTTTAATATGGAAATAATTTCATCATATTGCGACTTGAGCAAACCTTCGTTACTCACATCATACCCACGCCCGAAAGTAAAATGTCCCAAAACACCGAGAGATGGCAACCATATTTCCCATTTGACCATACTCTTAGTCTTTCCATCGAGACCCTCGTCATTTGAATTATTCCCAATGCCAAAATACACATTTTCCTGCAATCCCCAGCTGCTCCGGCTATCCGGGCCATCCTCCAGGTGCGACAGTTCCGCATGCACCCCGGCAAGCGTGCCGCCGGCATACAACCCGCGTCCTTCGGCTCCGAACAGACCGGCCTCGTAGCCGAAGGCGGCAATACGAAGGCATTTATCTTCTTTTCTCTGGTCGTACATGGAATGAATATAAATTATTTACCGAACTAGAATGATATAAAAGACATCCATTTGCGGGAATGTCTGGACTTGTACGCTTTTTGGACAATATCGAATTCGAACACAGTCTCTTTCCCGTCTTTCGTGACAAC
>CAMZGI010000321.1 GCA_947306305.1 uncultured Fibrobacter sp. | reverse complement strand
GCAGGCACAACCGGAAGCCAGACGGTCATTGACCAGACAACGCTCGACTTCCTCGATACGGTCGGCAAGCATGGAGCCAAGGTTCTTGGCGGCTTTGGCATCCGCAACGGCGAACAGTCCAAGGTGCTCTGCAAGCACGTCCACGCCGTTGTCGCAGGATCCGTTTTCGTGAACATCGTCCTCGCCAACGAAGATACCACCGAAGGCCGAGCCAAAGCGATTGAAGCAATCGAAGCGAAGGCTAGAGAACTCACGGGAATGTAGCCGCATTCCGTGCCCGCAGCGGTTCATTGCAAAGCAAGAACCGCAAGGCGGCGAATCGCAACAACACGCCTCGCCAATATACAAACAAACGCCCATGGTTAAACCATGGGCGTTTGTTTTAAATCCTAATCTGTTTTGGCTAGCTCACCAACCTAGCGGCGACTTCACAACCGTTAGAACATCTTTCTCGTATTGCGTTTAGGCTGCGGTTCAGGCTCCTTGCCACCCTTCCCTTTCTTTTTCTTGGGCTGCGGAGGTTCGTAGCGGTTGTTTTCCACCACGCCCTTGTTGCTGAACAAAGTAGCGTTATCCGCAGACTTTGTCTGCGAACTGAAGTGGTTGCCGTCGCACCTTTCGGTCGGAGCGTAGCCCGCCGTATAAAGGCAGTAAGACTTTTCAGAGCAGAATTCGCCAGCGACAAGTCCCGTGTGGTTGCAAATGCCGCGGCTAACCACACCTGACGGAACAGGGAACGGAAGTCTCGGCAAATCCTTATGGAGCTTCGCCATCGTAGCCATCCAAATCGGGAGCGCGTCTTCGGTACCCGTGTGACCAGCACCCAAGGTTCCCGGATTGTCAGAGCCAATCCAAACGCCCATCGTATATTGCTTGGTAAAGCCGATGTACCAGCAGTCCGTGTAGTCGTTAGTCGTACCCGTCTTGCCACCACTCGGATGACGGAAACCAGAAGCCCAGACGCGCCCAGCCGTACCGCGAATGTTCACGTCCTTGAGCATATCGACCATCAAATATGCCGAAGCCGGACGCAGCACTTCATGTTCCACCTTGGAATTTCTCTCAAGCGTTTCGCCGTTCCTATCCACGATAGATTCAATCATGTACGGTTCGATGCGGTTACCGCCGTTCGGGAACACCGTGTAAGCAGATGTCATTTCCATCAAAGTAGCGCCCACAGAACCCAAAGCCAAACTCGGCACAGCCTGAAGCGGAGCCCTCTTGATGCCGAACTTGCGAGCGTAGTTCACCACGTTGCTAAGACCGTACTTCATGCCCGTCAAAATTGCAGGCAAGTTCTTGGACTTGTAAAGAGCACGACGCAACGTCATCATGCCTTCAAAATCATGCTCAAAGTTGCCCGGACGCCAAACCTTGTTCGGGTTCTTATCGTCTGGATCAGGGATAGTCACAGGCTGGTCGTTCACAGAGTCGCAGGGGCTAGCGCCATTATCCATTGCAGTCGCATACACAATCGGCTTGAACGAAGAACCCGGCTGACGCAAAGACTGCACGGCACGGTTCCACTTGGACTTGTTGTAGTCGCTGCCGCCCACCATGGCGCGGATTGCGCCAGTCTCGTTTTCAATCAAAATTGCAGCCACTTCGGCATGATGGTAACGGATACTGTCCGGGTAGCGGAGGAACTGACCTTTCCTGTTGCGAACAGTATCCTTCGCCAAATACTGGGCCTTAAAGAGCGCATAGACACTATCGAAATGAGCAACGACGCTATCTTCGGGCATGTCATACTTTTTAGTCAGCATGAGCCTGCGGGTTGTACGGTACTTGACACGGCGACGCACTCTCTCGACCTGAACACGAGCCACGCTATCGAGATAAGCCTGAATATCAGGATCAATCGTACTATAGACAGACACGCCATCGGCATAGAGCGAATTTTCACCGTACTTCTTTTCCATGTACTTGCGGATTTCTTCGAAGAAGTACTGACCCGATTCGTTAGACTCTTCCCTTTGAGCAAGCACAATCGGCTGTTCAATATACTTGTGGTACTCGTCGTTCGTAATGTAGCCAGCATCGCGCATAGCGTAAAGCACCGTATTGCGGCGACGGAGCGAAGCCTTCGGATGACGGTCGGGACGGTAAGTTTCTGGACGCTGCAACATGCCTGCAAGCACAGCATATTCAGGAATTCCCAAGCTATCCAGCGGCTTTCCAAAGTAATACTTGCCTGCGGCCTGGAAACCGTAGTTGCCACCCGCGAGGTAAACTTCGTTCATGTAGAATTCAAGGATTTCTTCTTTAGTGTAAGTCTGCTCGATGCGGATAGCCGTCATCATTTCCTTGATCTTACGCGAAATCGTACGTTCCGGCGTGAGGAACAAAAGCTTCGTCAACTGCTGCGTCAAAGTAGATGCGCCGCGGAGCTTGTTGCCCGACATTGCGCTTTCGAGAATTGCAGACGGAATCGCCCAAACGTTCATGCCCCAATGCTTGTAGAAAGCACGGTCTTCAGTCGCCATGACCGCATGAATTGCATCCTCTGGAATCGAGTCGATTGAAGTCCATTCGCGGCGTTCCACGAAATACTTGTGAGCAATCTGACCATCCTTGTCGTAAATGTTCGTGACAAGTCGCGGATTAATCTGCTCCAACTGCGAAAGCGACGGCAGCTCAGGCGAGTAGTGAATAAAGACAGCCACCACCAAGATAACAGCAAGGAAGATGGGAACCATCAATATGAACACCCAGCGGAAAACCACGTTTGCGAAGACAACTCCCAACACGCTCCAGATTATGCGCCAGATAGGGGAAAAGATTTTCTTTAAGACGGCACCTAAAGTTTTAAAGACAGTTTTCAACTTATTCATTTTTAAAGACACACTCAAAAAGTTTGCGGACAAAAATAGATAAAAGGATATAGTAATGCAAATAGGGTCTTTTGAAAAGTGGGCTTAAATCGCATGAAAAAAAATTTTTCACTTTTTTCGACATTTCCCCTTGACATTATTTTCGATTATTCTATATTTGGACGCGTCAACGAAAGAAGACAACAAAACGCGGATGTAGCCCAACTGGATAGAGCGTTTGGCTACGAACCAAAAGGCTCCAGGTTCGAGTCCTGGCACCCGCAGAAAAGAAAGGTTAGTCGAAAGACTAGCCTTTCTTTTTTGTTTTACGAGAAACTGGAGCCGACGTGAGCAATAAGCGACCGGTATCAACCGGTCGTGTTTGCGAGAGGACGAGCCTCTACATTTCATAAAGCATTTTAGGCTCGTCCGGTCTTTATA
>CAMZGI010000320.1 GCA_947306305.1 uncultured Fibrobacter sp. | reverse complement strand
AAGCTCGGCGGCGAAATGATTTCGCTCACCGCTGTGGAACTCCGCATTGCCGAAACAAAGATTACCGAAGACCACGAATTCGCCATCACCGCAGTGCCAGACTCCGTGAAGGGCGAACGCATTGTGCTCTTGGTCAAAGGCCCGTGCGATGCCGAAGAAATTTCTCGCAAGCTCCGCAAGTCAGGAATCCCGCCGCTCATGCTGCCGGGTTCCGTGTTCTGCGTCGAAGCCATCCCCAAGCTCGGAAGCGGCAAGTGGGATTTCAACGGAATGAAGAAGATGGCGATGGAACTGGTGGGAAGTAAATAGACGAGAGAACGCCCGCAACAGCGGGCTACAGACGACAAATGCGAAGGCCGAGCGTCGCGCCCAAGCTTGCTTGGGCATGACCGAGACCAGCATTTGGTACTTGTACAAAGACGAGAGTGCGGCAGAGCCGCTTTAGTAGGCAGAACTCAGAAAGAGTCATTCTGAGGCGATGCCGAAGGATCTTGCAAACGTCATGCCGGACTTGATCCGGCATCTTCTTTTTATACCAGCAATAGCCCTAGATTATACCGCAGCAAAATACAAAGTGCAATCGACGAAAACGCCCGGCAAAAAGTCCCAAATGGCAGGCAATTATTGTATATTATGGATTCGATGGCCAAATAAGTTAAAGAACAACGTTTGTGGCGGACCAGATCCGCCATCTCTATAAAGCCGTCAAATTAGGAGTTTTTTATGAGTCAAATCGTCTCTAAATTCGAAGAATTGGGGCTGACGCTCCCCGCCTGCCCCGCACCAGTTGCAGCATACGTTCCTGCCACCCGCAATGGCGACACCATCATCGTTTCCGGCCAGCTTCCGTCCGTCAAAGGCGACTTTTCCGCATTCACGGGAAGAGTGCCAAACGAAATCTCTGTTGAAAAGGCAAAAGAAGCCTCGCAGATTTGCCTTTTGAACAACATTGCAGCCGCACTCACGCAATTAAAGAGCGGCGAAACGCTCCGTCTCGTACAAATTCAGGGATTCGTGCAATCCGCAGACGATTTCCACGACCAGCCGATTGTTTTGAACGGGGCAAGCGAACTAGCCGTGCAGATTCTCGGAGAAAACGGAAAGCACGCCCGCACCGCCGTCGGCGTTTCCGCTCTCCCCAAAAACGTCGCCGTCGAAATCAGCTGCACGTTCCAAGCAATTAAGGAATAATCTTGGTTATTAGCATCACTCCTGCCTAATTTTAGAACACTTCGGCAGGTTCAGTGATTAAAGTGACTGCGAGTTGAAAAAAGCACTAGATTCTTCGAGACCTTCAAGCACACTGAATGACGATCTGGGGGAACACGAAAAAAGGTCCCTTGCATTTTTCAATACAGTTTTATAGATTATAAGCAACCAGTTCCAACGGACTGGGCTTTATTATATCTTTTTCTATATCCTTCATTATATCGTTTGCTAAATGAACAAAAATCGGGGTACTGAACCCGGTGAAAAAGATATATGGGAAAAGAAACCAAAGCAGCCAAACGTAAGCACGACTCTTTCTTCAAATACATCTACTCCGTTCCTCAAAACACAAAAGCACTTTTGCAGCTCGCTCAACGCAGGACTCCCGCTCTCCGCAAGATGCTTTCAAACGTGAATATGGAAAGCCTCGAACCCATTCCGGGAAGTTTCAGCACCGTTGGCGAACGAGGCGAAGCGGACCTCGCATTCAAGGCGAAATCGCTCACAGGCGGGCAAGACGCATTTGTCGGCATATTACTCGAACACAAGTCTGTCAAAGAAAACGATACGCTTTCGCAAATCTACCACTATGTTTTCGAAGTAATGGTGAACAAAAGCAATTCCGATTTCAAATGGCTCCCGACAAAAGCGATCATCATCTACAACGGAACATCCAACTGGGATCCCGTTGAAGAATTCAAGAAAAAAGGTTATGAACAATTCAACGGAAACGACCTCCCGTTCGAATGCGTAATGGTAAACCTTGCAAAAATTCACGACACAGATTGCAAGGGTTCGAAAAATCCTGTGGCGGCAATCGGGGCACTTGTGATGAAACACGCTTACGCCCCAGACGGACTCAGGGGGGCAGGCGAAATTATCAAGGAAATGCTCGACAAACTCGACAACAATACTAGGACTACTCTCGTCAAAAAAATTGAACTATATTTGGAAACGTACATCGACCAAAAATTGGTAAAGGAGATGATTATGGCATTCAAAAGCATTGGACAACGAATGGGCTTTGTCAGCATCGCCGATGCCAAAAGAAAAGCGGAAGCAACAGGCCACCGCAAAGGCATGAAAGAAGGTCTTGAAAAAGGCCTAGAAAAAGGTCGTGAAAAAGAACGCGAAAATAGCGAAAAGACGTTTAAACTTTGGGTTCAGCGAGTATCCAAAAAGCTAAAAGTTTCCCAAAAGGAACTTCTTGCGTTGAAGCCGTAATATACCAATGGTAGCAGATACCGAGACGGAGTCCGGTATGACGTTACAGAACAAGCGAGCGGATCCACTCGCGCATGTGGAATACGGAATAGCCCGAAGTCAAAGACTTTTGGGCTATTTTTGCACCCCATTCCGTCGCCATTTTCGAGGGATTTAGCGGAATACCCACGCGTCCCAAATCAAGGCGGTCTGCATCAAAGCACGTATCTATCGTAATATTCCCTGTACGTGGCGTAACCGTATGGAACTTGCATGCCTGATAGAGCAAGTCAAAGCGTTCGTCGTCGATTTCAAAACGCTTTTCTTCACGGCAAAGTTTTGCAAATTCAGCCCCGCGTGCCCCATGATCGCAATCGTATGCATCGTCTAAACGACGAGAGTCGTGGAAAATTGCAAACAAACGCACCACATCAAAATCCGCCCCCGTCTTTTTCGCTAACAACATGCCGTTGTATTCCACTTGGTGCCAATGCTCAATGCCATGAATGTCGGACAAGTAAAGCCGACTCTCAAAAGCATAGTTCATTAAAGCAGCGAAATCAATCATATTGAGCACCTTCGGTGCAGTTACTAGTTAATAGTTACTAGATACTAGTAAATGTACTGGATCCTTCGACTCCGTTACACTCCGCTCAGGATGACATACCTCTCTAGTAACTAGTAACTTAGAACTCTTAACTCATTTCCCGTATGTTTCCTTAAGGTCCATCAGTTTTTGGAGCGCTTGCATGGGGGTCATTTCATCGGGCTTTAGCCTACGGATTTCGTCCTTGAGCAAAAGCGTATTTTCATCCGGCGGGGCAAACAAGTCCATCTGCGGCTG
>CAMZGI010000319.1 GCA_947306305.1 uncultured Fibrobacter sp. | reverse complement strand
TACAGCGAAAACTTCGGCATTCTTAGCAAATGCGTCATGCAAGGCGGCCATTCTTCTTCGTAGTGGCTAACCAAAATAATCGTCGTTTCGGTCGAAAGCAGTTGCAGCAAGTGGAACAACTTTTCGCGATACTCGCCTTGGAGCCCTTGCGTCGGTTCATCGAGCAACAACACCTCAGGCGGACGGATCGCGGCGCGAGCCATCAGCACCAAGCGTTTGTCAATCGGAGAAATCTTGCGGATAGAAATCGAAGTATCTTCAAAGCCCAAGTAATTCAACCACTCGCGAGCCTTCGCTTTTTCTTCCCACGTGATGTTTTCGGCGCGGCAGAGGTTCGGCGTAAAGCCAGTGCAAAGGACTTCCAAAAGCGTCAAATCCTCGCGATACTGGAGAGCTAGTTCCGGCGAGAAGAATCCGAGTTTAGCCTTGTGATCCCAAATGTTGAGACCATGCCCCGGGCGTTCGCCCAAAAGCGTAATGTCGTTGTTGTAAATCTGCGGATGGTCAGCAGTCAAAAGCCCAAGGAGCGTACTTTTGCCAGCACCATTCTCGCCCATCACCGCCCAGTGCTCCCCCTTGCGAACCGTCCAGTTCAAGTCTTTCAGAACATCCGTATCGCCAAAGCGAACGTTCACATGCTTTAAGTCGAAGAGGATTTCAGAATCAGATAAGGTTACAGGTTTCAGGTTACAGGTTTCAGCAGGATTTTCCTGATCCCTGACACCATCTCTCGTCTTTCGTCTTTCGTCTTTCGTCTGTTTTCTCAAATCCACAATTTCATACCCGCGCAATTCCGCTTTTTTGAACTTAGGCGTGGCGGCTACTTTCGGGAGTTCGCCTGCGTATTGCGTAAACGTCTTGTCCACATAAACAAACGCCGGAATTTCCGGGAGCAGTTCATCTTCGCGAGCAAGACGCACCACCACGTTCAAATTCGGACGCTTCGTGAGGTCGGCAACGCAGCCAGCCAAATGAGCTCGATATTCCGGGTCAAGTCCACCAAACAAATCATTGAAATAAATCCATTCAGGATTTTCCATCCACATGCGAGCGAGCAACACGCGACGGAGTTCTCCGTTCGAAAGGCTCAACAATTTGCGGTCGAGAATGCCTTCGGCAAGGTCTGCAATTTTCAAAGCCTCGCCCAACTTTGCAGGATCGGTTTCGGCCCACGCCATATCGTCAATATAACGGTCCGTCTGCAAAAAGAACTTCTTGTCCAAAAGCAAGTTCCGCACTAGCGGAGCATCCGCATCATGCAAGCTGATAAAACGCTGCTGAAAAAACGGTGCCAACGCCTGTTGGATTTTACGTTGCAGAGCCTCCGACATTGTAGAGACTTTAATTCGCTGATTCAAAAAATGGGTTATAACTCGGTCAAGATCGGCTCCCTCGGTGCTAAAAATTTGCACTTGCGGAAACATCTCAATCAAAGCTTCAAAGCGTTTAAATTCCATGAACCCAAAGATAGAAAAAGCAGGTTGTAACGGCAATTATCGGCAAAAGCGAAAACTCTCGGCAATTCTGCCGAGAGCTTATGGGATGTTGGAAAAAAAATTAGAACTTGCTGAAGAAATCCCAAGTGGTTTCGGGCACCCAAGACTTATTCTGACCCGGATCCTTGTGATCCCAAATGTGTCCACCTGACTGCGTGCACCAACGAACCGGGAAACGTTCTTCGACTGTCGTGTAGTCATAGCACTTGTGAGCGGCATTGCGCTGCGCTTCTTCTGCTCTTTCATTCTTGGCCTTGCCACCTTCGGAATTGAGCGTCAAGATAATATCGCGAGCATTGCGACCCATTTCCGGAGTGCAAAGGTTATCGTCGAGGCCGAGCACGCCCATCCAACCGACACCCATCTGCTTGCGCTGCGGGAGCCAAATGTTGCGTTCGGCAGTTTCATACACGGCAACGGCGCGGAGCACATCCTGATGGTTCCAGGAAAGTCCGTTAGAGAACATAGAACCATAGCTAAAGCCAGTCGAGAACACGCGAGAAGAGTCAATGCAGAAGCTGTCTTCGAGCATCGCCAAAAGTTCGTCGAAGAGGATGTAGTCGTTCTGATCCCACGGAGCCTGATTTCCGTTACCTTCCGGTGCGACAAAGATTGCAGTTTCGTCTTTATCAAGCGGTTTCAAGCCATAGTAGCCTTCGTCCTGAACGCCACCGGCCCAGCCGCCCATGCACTGCATGCCGAAAATGAGTTTGTACGGTTTATTCTTGTCGTAGCTCTTCGGGATATCGATACGCACAGTACGAGTTCCCTTGCTCCACTTGAATTCAATGTAGGGCTTGTCACCACGATACTTGTAATCGAGCTTAGTATCCTTGCCGCAACCACGAGTCGGAACAGGATCATTCTTAAGACCCCAGCCATAAGCATATTCCGGCTGCTTGACCGTCTTTTTCAGCTTGAGCGCGACATTCGTATCCAAGTTGCTGAGAGCAACTTTCAACGTGTCATAATCAGTCGCAACCACGCGGAGACTATCGCCATCACCAGTCTTTGCAAGACCGCGAGCAACCGCTTCGCCAAAGGATGCTTTGTAGTTTCCGTTAGAAGTAAAGCGGAAAACACTTTGAGCGCTACCCACGCTAACACGGGCAAAATAAGAACCCTGAGCACGCACCACCGACTGCATGTCGAGAGTACCAGAGCCATAAACCGTTTCGTTCAAGACGCGAGAACCCACGGCATCAAAAATCTGTACACGGACAGGTTCATTTGTACTCTGCGAATAAGATAGCATGCCGTTTACAACGCTCACGTAACCGATTGACGGTCTTACCATGTGAATGGCATCGATCGAGCCGCTATCACCCGGTTCTTCCTTGACAATCTTAAATTCGCCTTTTGCATCGGTCGTTGTCTTGAGACCTTCTTTTAAAAGTTCAACGGACGCTTTTTCGATGGCCTTGCCACTTTCGTCGCTGACCTTGCCCGTAAGCGTAAAGGCTTCAGCCGAAGCAGCCACGGCGAGAGCCAACGCTGCACACTTTATACCAAGATAATTCATACTTGTTCTCCTATTGTATCATTTCCTAACTCTTTCCCCTCAAGGGGCAAGTTCTCCAAACTGATTTGATACACGCAAGGAACATAGCCACAAACCGCATGGCTAAACAAAACCAAGCATGAACACACCAGTATTCTACCTAACTAAACCCATTTAGAATATATCCTCGTTGGCAAGGCTTGGAACAAACGCAAATCACGGATTTATGGATAATTAGTCAATGGGTGCGGCGAAGCCGCAGTTGGCAGAACTTAG
>CAMZGI010000318.1 GCA_947306305.1 uncultured Fibrobacter sp. | reverse complement strand
CTTCTAGTAACTTCTAACTATTAACTAGTAACTGCACCGAAGGTGCTTGTAACTATTAACTAGTAACTTGCACCGAAGGTGCCCCCTGAAACCTAACCCCTAACCAATATGTCCGAAACAATGAAATACGCACTTACGATTGCTGGCTTTGACGGCTCTGCCGGTGCTGGCATTTTAGCTGATGTAAAAGCGATGGCTCACTTTGGAGTCTATTGCGAAGCGGTCTGTACTGCACTCACGGTACAGAACGAAGATGAATTTGTAAGCCCCGGTTGGGTTATTTGGGACCGCATTGAAGCCCAGCTAGAAACGTTGTTTAAAAAACGAACGTTCAAGTATGTGAAAATCGGGCTTGTCGAAAAAGCGAAAGTCCTAAAACGCATTGTCGAGTTTGTGCGTGAAAAGTCTCCCGATGCTTATATTATCTGGGATCCGATTGCAAGCGCGTCGGCTGGGTTCCATTTTTTGCGTTCGGCGGAACGCAACGAATTTATTCCCGTGATGAAGCAGATTGACTTGGTGACTCCGAATTTAGACGAGTATGGATTCTTGGGGCTAGAGCAAGCCGCCGCCAGTGGTAAGTTTGAATTCGGGAAGGATTTTGCGGTGCTCTTGAAAGGCGGGCATTCCACGGATTCCGATGCAATCGACACGTTGTGGGATAAGGACGGCAAGCAATACAAGTTTACGTGTCCGCGGCTGCCGGGGCAGGGGAAACACGGAACGGGGTGCAACCTGTCTTCTGCAATTCTTGCAAACATTGCGTTGGGGCGCACCCTCCCAGAATCTTGCAAAATCGCAAAAGACTACCTCAACGAACTTTTGCAGAGCGGCGAGGGGCGGTTAGGCTTCGTCAAATAGCAACTTTTGCCCAAAATTGCCCATTTTCTAGTAACTATTAACTAAAAACTATTAACTTTTACCCCCTTATCCCTTTGATTTTCTGTGCACTATTACTAAATTTGGGACTCCAATAGCAACCTAAAAAGGATTACAAAATGTATTCTATTGTTGAAACAGGTGGTTTCCAGTATAAAGTCGAACTCGGCAAGGCTTACAAGCTCCCGACAATCGACGCCGCTGTTGGTTCTGAACTGGAGCTCAAGTCCGTTCTTCTTTTCGCAGGAAAAGAAGTGCAAGTCGGCACCCCTGTCCTGAGTGACGCATCTGTCAAGGTCGAAGTTCTCGCCCATGGCAAGTATGACACGATCATCGTGTTCAAGAAGAAGCGTCGTACCCGTTACGAACGTCGTAACGGCCATCGTCAGGGCTATACCGAGGTGCTCGTCACGGAACTCCGCTCCGGCGCTGAATCTGCAGTCGTTGACCCTCAAGTAATTACCCGCAACCGCGCTCGCGTGGCTGCCCTTGCTAAGCAGAAGGTTCAGAACAAGCCGCTCACTCGCAAGGAAAAGATCGCTCAGGGACTTCCGAAGCCGGCTAAGGTCAAGAAGAACTCTCTGCGTAAGGCTAAGGAGGCTTAATCCATGGCACATAAGAAAGGTCAAGGTTCAGTACGTAACGGCCGCGACAGTAACGCCAAGTACCTTGGTGTTAAGAAGTATGCGGGCGAAACCGTCAAGGCTGGCAACATCATCGTTCGTCAGCGCGGTTCTCACTTCCACAAGGGCAACAATGTCGGCATGGGCAAGGACTTTACCTTGTTCTCCCTCGTTGATGGCACTGTGAAGTTCGAACGCCTCGACGCAAAGCGCCAGAAGGTCTCCGTTTATCCGGAAGAAGCCAACTAGTTTCGCTTTGAACGAGTTTGGAAGCCGGACGCTAACGCGTCCGGTTTTTTTTGTGTTTAAGGAATATGGGAAATTGGCTAATTAAATTATATTGTTTTTATTTTGTCAAAATATTTCAAAATGTATGACGAAATCATTTAAATTGAAAAAAAACGCAGCTTTGATACCATGGATTTTCCCAAAAGGGTTGTTTAGCGTTGTGCTCTACGCTTTTGGATTTCGTCTAGCGGGAGGCCCGAAATGACAGCGATTTTTTCAATAGGGATGTCGTTGGCGATCATGGCGTCGACCATTTCGAGCTTGGTATCTTTAATCTTGGCTTCAAGTTCTTCTTCTTCAACTTCGGCAATGGACTTGTAGCCGTAAACTTCGCTGCACTTCTTGAAATCCATTTTGAATTGCTCCTTGGCTTCGCCTTTAAACCAGTGTCTCAAATATATAAAAGTTTGAGTAAGAAAGTCTTCCGCTTCTTCGCGGGGGAGAGACTTGAGTCCTGCCATAGCTGCTTTCAGATGTTTTTTAAGTTTTTCTCCGTTAAAAACATACTTCAAAGCAACCAGTGCGAGTGCGTTTTTTGGTGAAATCAGTGGGATTTCAAAATCTTCGAAGATGTCGCTCACATCAACGACTTCCAACAAAAACGGCAACCCGATTTTATGGTAGTATTCAGGATAATTCGGATACATGACTTCTTTTTCGATGCGGAAAGGATCTTTTCCATTGTACAAAACAATAGCTACTGTCGGGATATTCTTCTGGTTGCGAAACATGATCTGAAACCAGTATTTAACCAGCTGCTGAATGATTCCTGTTTCAGGATAACTCTTGTGTTCCTCAATAATGCCGACGAGGAGTTCGGCTTGCTTGGGTTCGTCGCTTTCGAGTTTCACAGTAAATGCCAAGTCGCCAGCACCATGGGTTGTTGTATCGCTGAACGCTTCGGAAATTTCTTGCAACGTGTCGAGATTCACCGTCGCAAGGAATTGTGCGAGGTTGCTGTTTTTCCGAGACGCAAGGCGAAGGAGTTCCGCTGTGCGTGCGGGATCCTTCAGGACCGAGCGAACATAAGAGTCGTGAGAAAATTTTTGAGTCATTAATAATCCCTCCGTTAAGTTTAGAGGCTTTAATTTACAACAAAAAAATTTGAAAAAGTGCAACCTTGCAAATTTTGCAATCTGTTGTTTGCAAAATCGTTTATTTTGTCAACTATAGATAGACACGCTTGGCTAAATTTTTTTTTAGGTTTCAGCCCCTAGCGTTTGTCGGAACAATAGAATGTGGGCGAGTTGAATAATGAATTTTTTTAGTAATTTTGTTCAAAAATAATCCTATATTAACTCTATGCTCAGCCTTTCGTTACAGAGAAAGCCCCAGAAATTTCAGAAGGTATCTTCTGATTTAGAAATGCAGTTGCTAGAACTCGGCTTCCTCTGCGAAAATAACGATGGAGTCGGGCAGACCGCGGCGAGCTTCGCCTACAACGCCCACGGCAGCATGGCGAGCATGCCGCACCTCTCCGCGATGGACTGG
>CAMZGI010000317.1 GCA_947306305.1 uncultured Fibrobacter sp. | reverse complement strand
ATGACATCGCCATCTAAGCTCTACTAAGCTCTAAGTTCTGCTAACTAAGTTCTAGTAACTAGTAACTGCGGCAAAGCCGCACCTACTTCACCGTATAAACCGCGAGGGTCTTGCTGTACTCGTAGCCCACGACCAAAAGCGGCTGCCCATTCGGGCTCTTTTCTGCGGAGATAAAGAGAACTCCTTCGGGGCCGCGATCGCTCGGATTCAAGTAGAAATCGACAATTTTCGGATTGTTCCCGTTTTCAACGTCTGTAACGTCAAAGACTGCGACACCGCTTGTGCGTTCTAATCCAGCAAATGCATAACGTTTTTCGCCAACGACTCCTGTCGTCACGTTTTCGGGTTCGCATCCTTTGTCTTCACTGCGGGCATCCATCTTGACTTTGCCTTTTTTAGAATTCCAGTTAAAGTAATCTGGAGCGACTTTAGCAATCGTCTTTTCAAATGCATCGCCGGAATCCCACATCAAATGGCCCGTAGCGCCATCGAAAATGCTAATAGAACGAGTTCCAAAAGAATACATGTAAGGGCACTTGCCGTTTGCAGTCTTGTCGGGTTCCACGTCGCAACGTTCCAAGTTGCTCACCGTCAAGTTTTTCAATTCATCGAGCAGGCCTGCATTAAACACGCTCGAATCCAGCTTGCCTTGCTGCATCAGCATCATCGGGGTCGTCACGTCCGTCCAAGCCTTGTAATCATTGACCGGGGCACCTTCGTTCGCTGTCAAGACAAATGTCATGCCGTTCACCGTAAACGACGAAATTCCATCAGGCTGACGCAATCCGCGCAGCGGATAATTCTTGATTTCAATCGCTTTGTTCTTCTGAACGTCAAGTCCAAAACCAGGCATGGAATGATCTACATAGCCCAGCGGGAACACGTCCAAAATTTTCTTTGCGGCAACATCGAACTTTACAATGGCGTTGTTTTCTTGCAAACTAATCCATGCCGTCTTGGAATCCTCGGCAACCGTGATGTATTCAGGTTCGAGCGACTGAGCAAAGCTCTTCACGCCCGTCTTGCGGACACCAGCCGCCATCAGCTTTAACGAATCAAGCGACCCAAAACCGACCACCGTTTTTTGCGGTTTTGCCCAAGCTTTTCCATTTGCAGCCGCCGACTTCAAGAACGCAATCGACAACACGCCAATGCCGCCTTCGGGATCTTCGGAGAACGATTCGTCCGGGGAGCCTTCGCATGCGACAAGCAAATTTTTTCCGTCCGGGGTAAACGTAATCATGTCGGGCATAAAGCAGAGTTCATGCAAGCCAAGGACTTCGGCATCCTTGTTGTAACGCATCACTTGCACATGCCCTTTTTTCCATTCGGGATTGTTCAAAAGGCTTACAGCCACGAGGTTGCCATGAACGGTCACGCTAGAGGCGCCGCCGGGCAACTTCACTTCGTTCACCTTTTTCGGCTTTGAAGGGTCGGCCATGTCAACGACTTCCATGATGTTTTCGCCGCCAACAACGAACAGCAACTTTTTTTCGGGCATGAACGCCGAAATTTCAGCAGTCGTCATGGGAATCGAAGCAATCTGCTTTAGCACAGTTCCCATCTGGAAAGGACCAGCTGGAGCTTCTGATTTTTTTGCAAATGAAAAGCCCGTGCCAATGGTCATGGCTAAGAGCAAACTATAGACTAAAGCGTTCTTTTTCATTTCAATCCCTACCGCAGCATAGCCGCGATTTTCTCCATATAAATTATTTCATGATAAGCCACATGATAAGCATGCCTATACCAAAACTTCCAAGCATCGACACCGAAGTCATTGTGCGGTCCGAAGCACGTTGTTCTTCGATTTCTTTTTTCTGCTTTTCGTATTTTTCAGATTGGTTCTGGCTAGCTTCCATTGCAACACTTAACGCCTTGGCGCAGGTTTCGTTGTTCTTCTTGAGCGTGTTGTAACTCTGTTCCCAGTTCTCGCACTTTGCACGTTCCACATCCAAATCCGTACGGAGCGACTTCTTTTCGACGGTGCATGCGCTGTCATGGAGAGCCATCACGCTATCGCGAACGGCAATTTCGGCAACGAGCTCCGCCTTTTCCGCTTCTAGCGCTGCGGTACTTTTAGCTTTTTGAGCTAAAGCCGGCACAGCAGCAAAAAAGACAAAAGCAAGAGTAACAGACAACTTCACAAAAGAACGAACAACAGAAACCATAAACGAGCCTCGAATTACATTTGGGCGTAAATACGCTGCCAGCCCTCTTCGGGGATTTGCGCGCCCATCACCTGAACCACTTCGTTCGAGACGACGCTACCAAGATTGCCAGAACGTTCCATATCCCAGCCGTTCATGTAGCCGTACAAGAAACCCGACGCCCAAAGGTCGCCAGCGCCCGTCGTATCGATAGCCTTTGCGGCACCAGCCGACACGCGAGTAATCTTGCCGTCCTTTGCAATCAAGGCCCCACGCTTGCCAATTTTCACAACTGCAACCTTAGCCTTCTTCGCCAAGACTTCAAGCGCAGCTTCTTCCTTGACACCAGCGTAAGCAAAAGCTTCGTCTTCGTTCGCGATGATAATATCAATCATCTTGTTTTCGAAAAGTTCGTCGAACAACTTGCGGCATGCTTCGACCACGCCAAACGAGCTAAAGTCGAGAGCAGTTTCGACACCGAGGCTGCGGGCGAGCGTAAACGCCTTCTTGAAACATTCGCCGTTAAATGCGCGGTAGCCTTCGGCATAGAGGAGTCCCACATCTTCGTAAAGCGCAGTCGTAAAATCGTCCGAGCCTAAAAAGTCCGAAGCGCCGAGATACGTCCACATCGAACGCTGCGCATCAGGGGTAACTGCAGAAAACACGCAGCCCGTCGCGACATCGCTCATTCCGAGTTTCGATTCTACACCGTTATTCTTCAAATGTTCCTTAAAAAGCTTGCCCAGTTCGTCATCGCCCACTTTACTGATAAACGCAGCTTTGCCATGCAAGCGAGAAAGACCGACCATCGTATTGCAAGTAGAACCGCCCGGAACGCGAATCGGATTGTCCAAAGCCGAGAGGAACTTTTCCATCTGCGGCCAATCGACCATGTTCATGCCGCCCTTCTGCACGCCCTGAGCTTCAATCCACTCGTCGCTTACATTAGCCAAAATATCAACAAGGGCTGCGCCCATACCAAGAACTTTTTTCATTATCTGCCTCCGCGATAGCGACGCACTCGTTCGCCCGCTTTAAGTAAAATATCACGTTCCGATTCCGTCAAAGACTGGAGACCTTCGGTTTCCACCTTTTTGAGAATTTCATCCAAACGCTTCCGTTCATCCACGAAAAAGAT
>CAMZGI010000316.1 GCA_947306305.1 uncultured Fibrobacter sp. | reverse complement strand
CTCATCGCTCATGGCTCAAAGGCACAACGTGCCGACCTCACACCTCACCGCCCTACCGCACGGCGGCCAAGGAGGTCAAAGTACTTGATATTCTGCTTTTCGTGAATTGTTCGAGCTGCATTTCCTGTTTTGCGGTCCAACAGGCGAATCGCAGTCATCCCATTCCCCTTTATCGGTAACGCAGGGTCAATTTCGCGAACCGTGACGAACTTGTAAAACGGATGGTCGTTATCAGTACGCATAATCACAACTCCCCCGCCTTTCAAAATTGCATCGAACGCATTTTCGAGCCCATTGTAATCTTTGCAGCCATCAATCGTTGCAGCCCCGTAGCTAGCACCCGACCAGTCTTTGCCAGAATCTTCGGCAACGCCCACGAGTTCCCATTTGCCGGGAGGCGTCGCATTGCTTGTCGAGTCAATATAAAGTTCCAAATGGACGGTCGATTCGTCTTTATTATAGACAATGTATTTCATGCCAATCCATTTTTTCAAAGGCAGAGGTAGCCCTCCCCAAAGCGGGTCTTGCTTGCCCACGCCTGAACCACTGCGGTAATAGCTTCCGGGGTGTTTCAATTCCTTTTCGAAATCCCATTTGCCGTCGTTGCGGAACCGTGCGTAATACGTATTCGCATCGCAGTTGTTGCCGCCACCAGACGCATGCCCAAGAGCGCCACTGCGAACGCCCACCACCATGCCACCGTAATCTTCCCCGCCCATTTCATTTCGCATAAAATAAGCCGTATATTCCGTATTCAAAAAGAATTGCTTTTTCTCGGCCCAACTAATTTGTCCGTTAATATGGAAACGCGGTCCGTTTCCGAGCATTTGCATCACGCCTTCGCCATCGACCTTGAATCCGCCACCATCGCTGCTGCGGTCATCAGTCCACTGCAAAGGATCCTCCGCATCGCCCGACCAGTCGGCAAACGTGCGAGCATGTCCATTCGCCCAATGTTCCGAAGTCCAAGAAACCGACCCCGGCTTAGTCTCAAAAAATTTCTGAAAACCGAAAACATCTGTAGCATCTTCTGCAAACGCCACCGCCGACAAAGCAAAAAGCACCCCCCAAAAGCCCAATACTCTTTTAGGCACAAGCACTTTCATCCAATTTTTCATCAGCCGCCCCTTTTTAAAAAGACAATGTTAATATAATTCCCAAAATTAGCAGTTCAAACACCCAATATCGGAGCCAAGGCATATAAATCAAAAAAAATTCAACAAATTATATGCATCTTGAAAAAAATAAGCCCCATTTTTCCCATAAAATGCACACACGAGCATATAAAATTCTAAAAAAACGGTTTTTATATGCCTCATCCCATCTTCAGCGAAGCTCAAAGAAAGCTCTCTTTCAAATTTTAGGCATATAAATTTTCCAATTACAACATTTTTATATGCACAAGACCCAAAAACGTCTCTATTTTAGCAATCAAAAATTTCAAAAAAGCATATAAAATTCGGTATAATCGCCTTCTTATATGCACACCCCCAAGCAACCGCCTCCCCCGCAGATATTAAACATAAAAGCCGCCCCCACGCAAAAAAACTTACCCAATTTTTTCTATTTTCGGAACATGAAGATATCGGATAGAGCGCTTGGCTACATTTCTATTCTCGTATTTGCAGGCATTTTTGGCGGCATCTCTTTTGGCATGTGGTCCGCACACCAAAATGTGAACCAAACTGCAATTGTCGATTTCAAAGAACTCGGTTCGTTGCAACCCGAAGACCCCGTTGTGCTACGCGGTTACCAAATCGGAACCATCGGGAGCGTCACTTGGCTCAAGGACCGTTCACGCGTCAAGATTAAATTTATCGAACCCATCACGCTCCGCGAAGGGACGCAATTCAACAACGTGAACTACGCCCTCATGGGGCAGCGCCGCCTCGAAATAGTCCCCTCGAAAACAGGCGAACCCATGCCCGAGAACCACGTGTTCCAAGGGAACTTTGAGCCAGGCATAGCCGAAGCATTACGCTTAATCGAAAATATCAACGAGCAACTCGAAGCTGTACGACAAATGGTCTTGTTGCTCGCACAGGGAGATTCCACGCACAAGTCCGCCCCAGAGATTTACGAAGAGGCGATGCACTCCATCGAAGATATTTTTGAGAGCACCGAAAAAACAGTCGAAACGCTCGGTCCCAAGCTGAACAAGCTTTTCAACCAAGTGGACAAGTCGAGCAAGGCTTTGACAAAGACGACACTCCAAGCGGACACGGCTATCAAGGCTGTCACGGCAGCGGCCAACGAAAAGATTTCACTTGTAGATTCAGTAGTCCTCTCGCTTGCAACAAATGCAAAAAAAACAAACCAGATTGTCACTGATATCGAAAAGAGCATCGATTCCGAAACGCTTTTGCAATCTAAAGAACTTGTCCAAAACATCAACGATATCATTGTAAACTTGAACAAGGCGTTCAAATCCATTGATACAAAGGATCTCGGTTTCAAAGACGAAAATGGCAAGCCGATTCACCTCATTACGTGGAAGAACATGAATATCATCGGCGACAACGCCAGAGATAAAGCCCGCAAGCGAATGGAAGAAGCGAAGGCTCAACAAGAACAGCAAAAAGCAGGCAAGTAATGGACTTAGTCAATCTGCCTGGACTCGGCCCAAAAAGACTTGAAAAATTAAGCAAGTCCGGCTTACGGACAATTGCCGATCTTTTATACAACATTCCACGCACTTACCTAGACCAAACTAAGGTCTCTAAAATTGCAGATTGCCACGAAGGCGACCGCGTCGTCGTCATCGGGATTATCACACGAGCAGGGATTGTCAAAGGTCGCATGTCGCGATTCATGGCGGTGCTTACCGACGGAACGGGAGAGATTTCGCTTTTGTTCTTCCGTGGCACACGGTTCATCTCGAACCGCGTCAAAGCGGGCACAAGATGGCTCGTTTCGGGCGTGGTCGGTTCGTATCGCGGGCTCCAGCTCGTACACCCGGACATGCAGCCGTTCGACGAAGGCGAAGCCTTTAACGGACAAATTCTCCCCGTTTACCCCATCAGCGAAATTTGCCGCGAAGCGAAGATGGAGCAGCGGTTCTTCCGCAACCTTTACAAGACGATTTTCAACTTTCCGGGACTCACGCTCCCCAACGCATGCCCACGCGAACTCACGGACTACTTGCACTTTGCCCCTTTGATGGACAACCTTCGTGCACTCCACATGCCCAAAGATTTTGATTCCATTTACAAAGCAAAACGCGAACTCAAAATTTTGGAGTTGTTGCCGTTCTGCCTCCGCATGGTGAAGCGTCGCGAGAACCAAAAAATTCG
>CAMZGI010000315.1 GCA_947306305.1 uncultured Fibrobacter sp. | reverse complement strand
ATTGAAGGTGCTTACTTGAAACGTGTTTTAAAGCAGTTTGACTAGTTGGAGGCGATTATGGATTATGCTGCAAAAGTTGAAAAAGACAAAGACATGGGATTCGTGGTTTCGTTTCCTGATTTGCCTAATGTGAACGCCTTCGGCTCCACTCAAGACGAGGCTTTGGCGCAAGCGAAAGATGCGCTAGACGGTGCTATGGAATGTGATCTTGAGCTTGGAAATACGTTTATTTATCCAAAGACAAAACCTGATGCTGGAAAGAATTTGTACTCGGTTACGTTGTCTCCAAGGATTGAAATTGCGTATAAAATTTTTGAGGCCCGCCGTGGCAAGAAAAAGTCGCAAGTCGCTAAAGCGGCGGGGATGACTCCGCAGGCATATCAAAGGTTTGAGACTCCGACAGGCTCTCCTTCAGTCGAGACTCTTTATAGAATTGCTGCCGCGTTGGGCAAAAAGCTCGAAATTTCATTTGTGTAGCGGCTTTGGCGGATGTTCTCCGTCGATGTCGCAAAGTTTGAGAATCACTAGTCTAAAGACTATGAACTAGTAACTTTTAACAAAAAGCTCTAGTCTAGTAACTAGTAACTAGTAACTAGTAACTTTTAATAACTATCTTTCTTTACATGAATTCTGCATTTTACGTTTTTATGAAGCTTTTGCCGAAGAATGCGGCGAGTCGCGTCTTTGGTGCATTTACGCGTTTGCGTATCCCGTTCTTGAGCAAGTTCGCTCGTAACGCTTTTGCTAGCTACTACAAGCTGGATATGTCCGAGTCGGAGTATCCGTTGAGCCATTATGCGAACATTGGCGAGCTTTTTATCCGCAAGCTTAAGCCGGGGATGCGTCCTGTGGCGGATGCCGAGATTGTGAGCCCGGTCGATGGCGTTCTTTCGCAGACGGGGACGTTTGATGGCGGCGAGCAGACTTTGATTCAGGCGAAGGGCAAGACGTATTCGCTGACGAGCCTTTTGCGTAATGACGAACTGGCAGCGCGTTTCAAGGGCGGCGCTTTTGCGACGATTTATTTGGCTCCGTTCAACTACCATCGCATCCATAGCCCGGTCAAGGGCGACCTTGTGCTTTCGAGCTATTGTCCGGGGACGTTGTGGCCGGTGAATGCCGGGAGCGTCGAGCGTGTTGAAGGTCTTTTCTGCATTAACGAGCGCTTGACTAGCCAGATTCGTCTTGAAGATGGTTCTGAAATTTTGGTGGTCAAGGTGGGGGCTACGAACGTTGGCCGAATTGGTGTGGTGTATAACGATTCTCTTTTGACGAATGCGGGCGTGCTTCCGCGTGAAGACAAACGCATGGACTGGATTCCCGATCGCCAGTACTCGTTTGAAAAGGGCGGCGAACTGGGGCGTTTTGAAATGGGCAGCACGGTGATTCTCGTGGTCGATAAGAAAATTCGCGAGCGTCATCCTGACTTGTTCAAGTCGCGTCTTGGGCAGGCGGTGAAGGTGGGCGAGGCTCTTTAGCTTTTGCGGTCTGTCGCGATGGTTTCTGTAAAACGATTCATTCACGACGAGCCTTTGCTTTTTAAGGCATCGAAAGCTTTTGTAGCGTTGTTCTTTCGGTGTGCCGACCCGATTGTTTATGTTGCATGCAAGCTGCCGAATAAGAACGAACAAATTGCATGGACTTTGTTAGGAAGCGTTCTTTTTCAGGATCGCTTGTACCCTGATATTTTGCGATTGCTTTTGAATTTGAACGAGCGTTTCCCGGGCGATAAGCTTTGGTCGTTGCCAGTGCCTAAAGCGAGCGAAATCGAAGAGGTGGTCGAGCGGACTTTCAATAGCCGCAACTGGTCTGTGTTCGAACATGTCGCTGGAATTTTTTGGAGCGTGGGGCTTTTTGTCCGCCATCATCCTGACTTGGTTGCTTGGATGCGTGAGCGTTCCCCCGAAGAAATGTGGCGTGATTTGGGCGAGATTTATTTTATGGGGCGTTCGAATCCGCGACCGAAGGCGAGTGCCGCGATTTATCGCTTGGTTGCTCCGGCTCCGCTTGGGCTTGGGCTGGAATGCCGCAACGATGCTACAGGCGAGGGTGCTTTTGGCGGCTTGAAAATGCCGCCGCTCCCGCTTACGATGGGTGCTCGTCGTTTTTTGGCGATGCTTGGCCCGGCTAAGGAAAATGGCTTTTCGCAGCTTGAGCCGCAAGAAAAACAAACGCTTGCAAACGAGTATTTTAAAGCTCTGGCTCCTGAAAATCCGTATTTTGCAGCCCACTCGTTGCAGTTCTTTTTAGAAAACGGAACGAATTGCTTTATCTGCCGCGAGCTGACTGCGGATTGTCGCATGTGCCCCCTTTATGAGTATTGCAATTACGCCGAAGTCAAAAAATAAAATTGGATGTATGCTAAATTTTATTCGTATGAATCGATTCCCCTCGTTGCTGCCTAAGTTTGTTTGTATTGGCTCTCTTGCCGCGTTGCTTTTTTGCGCGTGCGAAAAAAAAGAAGAAGAGCCGGTCGATTATACGTTGATGTGCTACAACGACGTTTGGCCGATGGACGAAATTCATATAAACGATGGCTATAAATACGACATCAAGGCTCTTGAGAAGAAAATTGATTTGCGTTATCCGATGATGCTCGGCGATACGCTGGACGTGTCGATTCTGGAATTCAAGAGCGACGTTTACGCGTTGGACTATTACATGAACAGCGGGCGTTTCCAAGGGATTGTGCCGATTTTGCGCGGCTCGTTCTTGGAGCAGAGCATCCGTTCAGGGGCTCGCATCTTTATTTTTAAGCACGACAGTTTCCGTCGGTACGAACGCAGCGATTTGGAAAATTACGTGCGGCAGTTCTCGAGTTCGCGTCATGGCGGGTTCCCGCAAGAGTTCTTGAGCCTTCCGTTTGAACATCGCGAATCGGGGCACACGTCGATCCAGACAAAGTATTTCATCGGGGTCAAGGCTTATTTCCCGGTGCTGGCTCAGAGCTACAGGGATTCGGACTTGCAGTGGAATGTGGCTCGCAGCTGGGATCTTGTAGATGAGAACGACTTTATAGCTTGGGGCCGCCAGTTGAACATTGTGCACCCGAAGGGCATTTACCGCGAGGCTTCGACGCTTTACTTCAATGCGGGCGAGGGTGTGAACGGCATGGCGACGAGGCTGCCGGGTGGTCGTGTGGTGGCGGTGTGGGGCTACCTTGACTGGTCGGATCTGGAGCGCAAGTTCTTTACCGCGAGCGACCGCGTTTACGGAGCGAGATATTAGCGGCTTCGCCGCAGTAGGCGGTAAACAGTAAGCAGTAAACAGGAAAAGTTGGGCGGCTTTGCCGCAGTTTGTAGTCTTGAGTTACTAGTTAC
>CAMZGI010000314.1 GCA_947306305.1 uncultured Fibrobacter sp. | reverse complement strand
GAATGATTGAACTGACCAAGACGGTCTCCAAAAACGAAATGACAAACCAGCTCCTAGACGACATGGACCTGGAACGCGAACGCGGCATTACGATTAAGGCTCACGCCATCCGAATGGTTTACGAAAAAGGTGGCGAAGAATACATTTTGAACATGATCGACACCCCGGGGCATGTCGATTTTACTTACGAAGTCAGCCGTTCCCTCGCCGCTTGCGAAGGCGCGATTCTCGTGGTGGATGCAAGCCAGGGCATCGAAGCGCAAACGCTCTCGAACCTCTACCTCGCCATTGAAAACGACCTTACCATCATCCCAGTTTTAAACAAAGTAGATTTACCGGGTGCGCAGCCCGACCACGTGGCACAACTCGTTGGCGATTTGCTCGGTTACGATCCCGACCAGATTCCACGAATTTCTGCAAAGACAGGACTTAACGTAGAGCAGGTTCTCGATAAAATTGTCGATGAAATCCCAGCACCGAAGGGCGATGCAAACAAGCCCCTCAAGGCACTGATTTTCGACTCCGTCTATGACTCTTACCGCGGCGTGATTAACTACATCCGCATTGTCGAAGGTTCGCTCAAAGCAGGCATGAAAATCCGCATGATGAAGACCGGCGGCGAATACGTGGTGACCGAAGTCGGCACATTCAGCATGCATCGCGACCCTCGCCCGGAACTCACCGAAGGCATGGTCGGCTACGTGCTTGCAAACGTCAAGACCATTAGCGACGTAAAAATCGGCGACACGCTTACGGATGCCGCAAATCCAGCTGCAGAACCGCTCCCGGGCTACAAAGACGTGCTCCCGATGATTTACTCGGGCATCTACCCCATCGACCCGGAAGACTACAAAGATTTGCGAGACGCGCTTGAAAAGCTCCGCTTGAACGACTCCGCGCTCCGCTGGGAACCGGAAACATCCGAAGCGCTCGGCTTTGGATTCCGCACAGGATTCCTCGGACTTTTGCACATGGAAATCGTGCAAGAACGCCTCGACCGCGAATTTAACGTCGATATCATCACGACCGTTCCGAACGTGGAATACCACGTTTTCATGAGCGACGGCACGATGGTGAAAATCGAAAGCCCCTCCAAGCTCCCCGACGCTAGCCGCTACGACTACATCGAAGAACCTTACGTGAAGGCTCAAATCTTTACGCCCAAGGAATACGTGGGTGCCATGATGACGCTTTGCGAAGAAAAGCGCGGCACGTTCGAAACCATGGAATACATCGACGAAACGAAGGTCATCCTCAAGTACGACCTCCCGCTTGCCGAAATCATGTTCGACTTCTACGACCGCCTCAAATCCTTGAGCCGCGGCTACGCCGGACTCGACTACACGCCGAGCGAATACAAACGCAACAACCTCGTGAAGCTCGACATTCTTTTGAACGGCGACCCGGTGGATGCATTCTCCGTGATTATTCACAAAGAAAAAGCCCATACCTACGCAAACGCCATCTGCGTCAAGCTCAAAGACCTTATTCCACGCCAACAGTTTGACGTGGCGATTCAGGGAGCCATCGGCGGAAAGGTCATTAGCCGTTCGACCGTGAAGGCTGTCCGCAAGGATGTGCTTGCCAAGTGCTACGGCGGCGACATCACCCGTAAACGCAAGCTCCTCGAAAAACAGAAAGAAGGCAAGAAACGCATGAAGAGCATCGGCTCCGTGGAAGTGCCGCAAAAAGCGTTCCTCGCAGTGCTCTCGCTCAGCGACGATTCCACAGGCAACGGGGATTAATTTATATAGACCATGTCAGCATTAGATAGAAAAGTCAGGTCATTGCAACGGCGACATTCAAGAGCGCACGTGTTCTTTCTTGTCTTTATCCTTGGCGTGGTCTTTTGCATCATGATGGGCGTACGCCACTACGTGATGGAGCCCGTCCGCATGCAAGACAATTCGCTGTACCCCAAGTTCCCACAAAACAGCGTTTTGTGGATGTGCAAGCTCCCCGGCTGCACCGACAAAATTCAGGACGGCGACTTTGTCTGGGGTGTATTACGCAACCAGAATGAAATGGTGCGCAAAGTTCTCGGCATTCCGGGCGATTCTATTACCATCACGAACAACGGAAAGGTCTATACGCCGCACCGCAACTTTAAATGGAAAGGCGAAGACGCGTTCATCGAGACCCGCAGCATCTACATTCCGCGTAAAGGCGACACGCTTTTTTTCGACAAGTTAAGCGATGTCGAGCAAGACTACCTGATTTCGCTCATGAACGAGCTCAACGAAAAAATCTACATCAAGTCGAGCCTATGGCAAGGCAACCGCGAAATGGCGCTAGAACGCATCGGATCGACCAAGCTCGGCAACCGTCCCGTAAGCTTGCAAGAAATCAACTACATGCCATGGCAAGACCGATTCCTCGTCGAGCTACAGATATTCCAATCCGAGCCGGGCAACGCCCCCATCCACATCAAGCGTGAAATTTACAACGCCAAAGACTCGTCAAAGATTTCTTTTTACGTTGTTCCCGAAGACTGCTACTACCTCGTCTGCGAAAAAGCAAGCCACTGCGCCGATTCGCGAGAAGTCGGGTACTTCACCAAGAACCGCTTGCTAGGTCGTGCGGACAAGACCGCAAACAAGTTCCAAAAGCGGCTCGAACTCAACATTTCTCGTGCTAAACGCTTCGTGAAAATGCTCGCCAGCAACTATTAGCAGGGGTGCACGGCATATTTCCGCAAATTCGTCACTCCCTGCTCCGACAGGGAATCTATGATCAAAACGCCCATGGTAAAACCATGGGCGTTTGTTTTCAAACTTAGTCTTCGGCTGTTTAGTCGAGGGTAATCTTCTTAAGAGTGGTAACGCCTGCGGTTTGGACACGGACAACGTAGTTGCCACTCGGAACTTCGGCAAACGACATAGCGATAGAACCCGTCGCCGTCTTGCTATAGGACTTCACAACGCAACCCGTCATCGAGATTAAATCCACGCGGACGTTTCCATTTGCATTCAGCCGGATAGTCCTGCCAGTAAGAGTCATCTTCGGGCCAGCGACAGCCAAAGCTTTCAGCGAAGACTGATCAGAGCTAGACATCTGCGTTGCCGAGCTAGAAGATTCCACGGAGCTAGAGCTTGCAGGTGCAGAGCTCGAAGAAGCCGGAGTCGGCACAGCAGCGAGGTTCGGCATGTTGCCCGAAACGAGCAAACCGTTCAAAAGCTTGAGCGACTGATTGAAGTAGTTTTCGTCACCGAGAGCCACCGCTTCTTTCCAATATTCATCAAGCTTGGACTGGTACTTGGCATCCGAAATCAAAGAGGTCATAAGAGAAGTCACGAACGTGCTGTTATGGTCATTGCCAAGGTCGCCAGAAGCTCTGCGGACAGGTCCTGCCATGCGTGAAGC
>CAMZGI010000313.1 GCA_947306305.1 uncultured Fibrobacter sp. | reverse complement strand
GTCAAATGAGTCATCAAGTTCACGTTCACATGGCTACGGTCTTTCAAGTCGGTCAATGCATTCAGAGCTATCATCCCTTTTGATTTTTCGCCAGAAACTTCGTTGCGATAATAGCCATTGACTTCGAGCAAAGCATACTGCGAAACAAGATTCACGCTTTTTACAACAAAGTCGCCCTGATCGTTCTTGATGCTCGCCCTGAAACTCTTGCCAGTCTGCATCAACGTATGTCCATCCAATTCCTGAATGGCGACCGAAGACCCCACCAAGAACGGCCCCTTTTGCGAGATGCCTGCAATTTCGCGATCTTTGATAGCGACGATGCCCTCGCTCTCTTCGCTCGTGCCCGCAGTATAGCTTTCTGAACACGCAAAAAACAAGGATGCCAAGGCGAGCAAAAACACCGTCAACGTTCCCATCGGGAATCTATTATATTCATTAAACATTTTCACTCTCCTTTTTCAAATTCTCCGTCAACGGGAAAAGCTGCAAGTTCAAGCGGCAAACTTTATCAATGTCCTTGTCCGCAGCGACAATCGACACAATACGCTTGCGGCACTCCGCCAGTTCTTCTACAACCTTTTTATAACTTTCGGCGGTTACGCCCATCGTGATTCCGCTAAAATGGCGTTCCGAAATAGGCAATTTGTCCAAAGCGTCAAGCGCAAACTCGCCCATCTGCCGCAACAGAGAATGCACGGCAACCGCCACCACGTTCAAATTCCCTGTCGAAAGCGAAGCATTCGCCTGATGGTAACTTCCCTTGATATCGCGTGTCAAAAGCCCCGACTTCACGAGGAACTGCAAACTCGCGCTGACATCCGCCGCAGAAATCGCAGGCCTGCACGCTTTGGCAATCTCGTTCGGCTTAGCTCCCGGCATTGCCACCGCCAATTCACGAACAACAGAATGCTTCCACGTTTCATAAAAAGTGTACATCTCGCTGCCGAGAATTTTTATACGGCTAATTTCGCCAAGCGCCTGCATTTCTTCAAAGCACTTTTTCTTTTGCTCGTCCGTCTTTGCGCTCTCGTAACGCACAAGCAAGATAAAGTAATCAAGCTCGAAACCAGACAAGCCCATCGCTAACCCGGTCTTCCTCGCCCCTTCTTCACGGAGCCTTGTTGTTCCGTCACTGACAAGTTTCAAGTACGAGCCCGAAGCGAAACCGGCTACTTTTGCAAACTCGCGCCACGTAAAAGCCGAGGTGCGTTTGCGTTCGCGGTAATAGTCAAGCACATACTCGCGATAATTACTGTATTCTGTAACCGATTTCATGTCTATAAAAATAGGTAATTACGCTGGTGCATGCAATAGCACGAAACATTTTTCTAAAAACAAAAATGGCGATTTTACGCAAATTTCAGCACTTTTTAAATTAAATTAAAGATTTTTAAAATCTAAAGAACAAAATTTCAATTCTATAGAACAAAAAAAGATCCTTCGACTCCACTACGTTCCGCTCAGGATGACGCACACAAAAAAAACACCCCGAATCAAATTCGAGGCATTTTCGTCAAGCTCACTTCAAGAATTTAGTCGTCATCGCGAGGGAATCTTTGCGACCGTATTGATCCACGTAGATTAACGTCCAATTGATTGTCGTGTCAGAAGCAAACGGTTCTGTCCGAGTACTCACAAGAGTATAAGCACGCTCTCGCAGCACATCCTTCTTCAAAGTATCTGTAGAAACGACAGTTCCTGCAACACACGTTTTTATCGGATCATTTTTCATTATATATTGAATTAGCGGTTGGGGATCGACTTCGCAAAGCCTACAATACGCAACAGAAGTCACCGAATCTGGAAGGAACGGCTCCGCAGGGCATTTTCTTGCTAAATCGACCGATATGACTTTTACAGAATCCTTCGTAGCAGAACTCTTTAATTCCCAGCTAAAGCCATCAATTTTCGAACCTGCCGCAAAAGAAATATTTTCAGGCAGCCCCTTAGCCTTCAACGAATAATTCGTGAAAATAGAATCCTTCAGCACAGTGCATACAGACGAACGAAATTCAGCGAACGCCTTACGCAATCCCACAGAATCAATGCCGGGAACCTTCGCTTCGAACGAGAAATCCGAAATTCGACCATCGCCGTAGTTCAAGTAAACCGTATCTGCATTGTCATAATCAAACAGCGGCTCCAACGAATCCTGCCCTGACAAGGATTCAACCACATCGACAGAATAATCCCCACAGTAATAGGACCGAACACATTTAAAATCAGAGCCGTCAATATCGCACTTTAATCTTTGCGACGTAAGCGTTATCGTATCTAATTGGTATCCATCATCAAGCTGCCAAGATTTATTAAACGCCCTCACATACGAATACACGACATTCGAATTCGCATTGTCACTCGATGGATTATTCGATGGATTTGAGTCGTCCGTGCAGGCGACGCAAAGAAGCGAACCTAAAGTCACCGCCGCAAGCTTCAAGATTTTCATCTAGTTTCCTCCTTATTGTATAAATTTATTTTCAATATATATTTTATACGCACTAGACGCAAGAGAAAAAATCCTCGCGGGGCGAGGGGAAAAAATTATTTATTATCGGCTACAAAGAAATGCCCAATTTTATTCTTCCGATTTATACACACAGCGAACATAGAAAGCTCTCTTACGATTATCTCCATAAAGATCAGCACTATCATCCGTTATAAACAAGAAATATGATTCATACGAACTATAAGGATTCATAGTAGAGCTCCAAAAAGCAATCCCAACCATACCATATTTTCCTTCCTTTGCAGAAAAACCTAAAGCATCCTTACCATTAGACCATTCGGTAGATCTTAAATTAACAGACCGTTCTTCTTTACTTTCGCCAGCAGCTTCCAATAATTGTTCAAACTCATTTTTTGTAGGGATTCTAAAACCATTATTAAAAGAACATCCCCTTGAAGCCTCATTAAACGAGTATAAAACGCCATATTCTTCACAATTTTCATCTTTATCTTGATAGCAAGAGCCACCATCTCTCCTTATTTTAGAATTTTTAGTGGTCCACCATAATTTGCCTATTTTTACAACAGGATAAACATTTCCTTCGGAATCAACAATAACAGAATCCTTTTCATTGAAACGCGTAAAAGAAGAACGGGAACTAGAACTGTTCTGCACTGTTTCAGCGACACTAGAACTGGACAAAGTATTATTCAAATCAATGTTGCCCTCACTAGATGATGAACTTGTTGCGCTTTCAGGACTGAAACTAGACATGCTATCGTCAGACCCACAAGAACAAAGAAACAGCAACAAAGCAATCGCTATATACTTTTTTTTCATCATAATAGAATCTCCTTTTTTATTATGAGCACAAAGTAAGAAAATATAAAAAAATCCTCGCCGGAGCGAGGACTTTT
>CAMZGI010000312.1 GCA_947306305.1 uncultured Fibrobacter sp. | reverse complement strand
TTCGCAACAGTTCCAAGTTCGAAGTTACTAGTTACTAGATTTTTTCAAGTAAAAATCTCTAGTAACTAGTATCTAGTAACTAGTAACTAGTATCTAGTAACTGCGGCTCTGCCGCTTCTTTCGTCTAATCCACTATTCCCTCAAGGACGGGGAACGCTTTTCGGTAGTCTTTTTCGGCTTGGAGGTCGAGTTCGGCTGTGAGGATGATTTCTTCGTTTGCGGGGGCTTCGGCGATGATGTCGCCTGTGGGCGAGATGATGAGCGATGTTCCGGCGAGCGGCTTGCGTTCGCTTGGGTTGGTGCTTGTTGCGTTGACGGCGGCGATGTAAACTTGGTTTTCGATAGCTCTTGCCTTGAGGAGCGTTTCCCAATGGGCTTTGCGTTTGGCGGGCCATGCTGCTTGAACAGTGATGAGGTTTGCCCCTTGCTTGGTCGCTTCGCGGAACAGTTCTGGGAACCGTAAATCGTAGCAGATGAACGAGGCTACTTTCCATTTGTTTATATTGAATAAATTAATTTTCTTTCCTGCTCTGAAACATTCCTTTTCGGGGAAAAATAAGTTCATCTTATCGTAACTTGCAAATTCCTTGGGGGATTGCGGGGCGTAGATGCTCACGTGGTTTAAAAATCCGTTGGATGCGCGGGTGATGCCTGCTCCCATGATGGTGCTTCGGGTTTCGTCTGCCACTTCGGAAAGCATGCGTGAAGTTTCGCCAGAGTCGCGTGTTGAAAAATCTTCGGCTGCGTCGTCGAGGCTTTGGGGGAGATAGCCGGTGGCGAACATTTCGGGCAAAAGGATGAGGCTCCCCTCGCTTGGGCGGGCGTCGAGTATCATTTTCTTTGCTTTTTCGATGTTTTGGGGCTTGTTTCCCAAAGAACTGTCCATTTGGATCAAATAAACTTTAAGCATGCGGTTCCTTTTGTGCAAATATTGCGTCTATAATATAACAGAACTTGGTTCAGGTCTTTTTTCCTCTTGCATAAATTATCTATTTTAGGAGGCATGAAGTTTCGACTTATTTTTTGCTTTGTCTTGTTTCTTGTCGTAGGGGCGTTTGCTGCTACCCCGACAACGATTATCGGTGTTGTTCTTGAAGCGGATTCGGATTTGCCTATCAAGGATGTTGCTGTCACATACCAGTCCGGCAAGCGGATTGGCGAGACGGATTCCCGCGGGCGTTTCGAATTGGCGGTCGATTCCAAGAATGCGACGCTTGTGTTCAAGAAAGAAGGCTTCGATAGCGTGTTTGTCGATTTGCAGGACTTTAGCGACTTGATGGACATGGTGGTGACACTCAGCACGAACGTCACGAATCTCGGGGCGAGCACGATTATTGGCGATGGCGAACCGGTCAAGTGGGAAGTGGAACGCTCCGTTCATTTGGACAAGCTTGAAGATGCCGCCGGCATGCGTTTTGACCTCACGGAACATTTGAGCCAGATGCCGGGCATTTCGGGGCAGAAAGATTTTAGCAGCGCTCTTTATTATGACGGTTCCCGTGCAAGCGATGTCGCGTACCATTTGGGTCGCCTCCGCATTCCGAACATGCGTCATTTGGATGTGGGATTCCCTGGAAACTTGTCTGTCGTGAATCCGCACACGTTGAGCGGCATCGAAGTCCACGACCATTACGGGCAGGGACCGCTGGGGCAGGGGCTTGCGACTTCTATCCAGTACATTCCCGAACAGACGAGCGGCGAATGGGGCTTGAGAGGCTCCGCTGGGCTTACACTCCAAGAAGTAGTGCTCGACGCTCCGTTCTTTATTTGGGACAGCTTCCGCTTTGCTTTCCGCCGTCTTGATGGCGACATGCTCAAGAACTTGGGCGAAAAGTTCTATACGGAATTCCGCAAGCGCGATGACGATTGCTCTGAAGACTGCAAGGTGAAGTCGTCTGATCCGTTCGACTTGACGGCGTTTGACATTTATGCCCAGTTGAATGGTTCTGATTCGCTGGGGAATGCTTCGTGGGCTTTGCGTACTTTGTACAGCTCCGACGAATATAAAATTCATCAGGATACGTCTTCTTCTTACGGTAGCGTGAATTCGATTGATATTATTCAGGGAAGTCAAAGCTACTTGGTTGTTGGCGGTGAATACATTTCTAAGTTTGGGACGAGCTTCCATGCAGGTCTTGTTCGCGAAAGCTTGAGCGACACGCTCCGCGATACGACGGGGTTCCGCACTGGCGATTATGCCGATGATGAAGCAAGGACGTTCATTGACGGTTATGAACAGACTCATACGACATTGAGTGTTGGCGCTGACGAAAAGTACAATGCGAATATTTTTGGAGCTGGCTTGCGTAGCGCGGTTCTTTATGAACATCACTTTGTTGAACGCAAGTTCCCGGTTCCGGGCAAGCTCGAAGCGAGCCATTACCAGACGGGTGTTTTGTCGGGTGCTGCAACGTTGGATTGGAACGACGACTATTCTCAGGAAATCCTTTCTGTTGGTGCCGTTGCCGATGCTAAGGCTCACAAGGCTTTGCCGACGGCTTCGTTCGACATGGAACGAAATTTGTCTAAGACCGATACTGCTTATTGGCGACTCTTTACGAATGCCGCTTACCGTGCGGACTGGAAACATTACTTTGACAAGGGCGAATTGACGGGCCGTTTGGAATCGGGCACGTCCTTGAAGCTTGGCTTGGGATACCGCTCTAAGTATTTGGTGGCTCAGGTTGCTGGCTTTGGACGTTACTACTTCGATCCGCTGTTGCCGATGCCGAAGGCTTTTGCTCATTACCAAGACGTGACTCCTGTCGATTACGCTTGGGTGACCGGTGCTTCGGGCTCGCTCGAATGGAAGACTTCGCATCACTTCTCGATGGCGACGAACTGGAGCTCCGTGTATGGTGAATACGAGCTGGAAGGCGGAAAGTCCTTGCCGTGGGAAGCGAACTCCCGCTTGGATATTGTGACGCACCTTCGCTATTATCCGCGTAAGGACTCCATTGTGTCGGTTATCTTGACGCACCATGCTGCATGGCACAGACCGCTTTACTATTACGCTATCAAGCCTTCTGAAAATGGGGCGAGCGGTACGCGTCAGCTCAGGGATTATCACACGTTTACGGACTTGTACAGGACGGACGTTCGTGTGAATCTTGATTTAACGACTCCGAGGTTCTTCTTTAGGCATGCAAGGTTCTACTTGGAATTGGACAACATCTTCTCGAAGCTCGACGTGGGTGCTCTCAAGTTCCTCGGCTCGGAGAATGGACGTGAACGTTCGTATGTCGCTCGTGACGACGACAAGAATACGAACAACGGCTACGACCTCGTTCCGTTTATCGCTAAAGGCATGGGGCTCTACTTCCAGTTCGGCGTAGAAATCCAATTGGGAATTTAGGGGGCGGGCTTCGCC
>CAMZGI010000311.1 GCA_947306305.1 uncultured Fibrobacter sp. | reverse complement strand
TTCCAGCGCGGGTCATCCAAGAGTTCGTTTTCTTCTCGCCAGGATTTCTGGTTAAAGGGCGGGTTCGCCATGATAAAATCCGCCTTCAAATCCTTGTGCTGGTCTTCGGCAAAGGTGTCAGCGGGTTTTGCGCCCAGATTCCCCGTAATGCCACGAATGGCGAGGTTCATCTTCGCCAGTTTGTACGTTGTGCCGGTGTATTCCTGACCGTAAATCGAGACTTCGCGCTTGTTGCCATGGTGCGCCTCGATAAACTTCATACTCTGCACAAACATGCCGCCCGAACCGCAGCAGGGATCGTAAATCTTGCCACGATAGGGTTCAATCATTTCGGCAATCAGGCCGACAATCGTCTTGGGCGTATAGAATTCGCCCTTTCCCTTGCCTTCGGCGATGGCGAACTTGCCCAAGAAATATTCATAGACACGGCCCACCACGTCTTGCTCTTTGTCCTTGAGCGTATCGATGCCGTCAATCTCGCTGATGAGCGCCGAGAGTTTCGCGGTATCCAGCTGAAGTCTAGAGAAATAGTTGTCCGGTAGAGCCCCGCGCAAAGCCTTGTTCTTCTTTTCGATATTCGAAAGCGCGGTATCGATCAAGAGGGCAATTCCGTTCTGACGGGCATTTTCGACAATGTAGCTCCAGCGGGAAGTCTCGTCCAAATAAAAGACGTTGTCCTTGTTGTAAAAGTCCGGCATGTCCGCATACTTGCCCTTGCCTTCGGCAACGAGTTTCGCACGCTGTTCTTCGAACTTGTCGCTTGCAAACTTCAAGAATATGAGCGAGAGGACCACATGCTTGTATTCGGAGGGTTCGACGCTTCCGCGCAACTTGTTGGCGGATTCCCAAAGAGAGGCTTCCACGGACTTTTCCGGGACGATTTTCTTTTTTGCAGGCGCAGACTGCGCGGAATTCTTAGTTCTAGGCATATTGGAAATATAATTAATGGATGTGACAAATTATTGTCATTTATTCCCAATTTAACACCCTCGATTAAAAAACTATAACACATCTCTTATTTTTCTCCTCCACTCACATGTTTAACCGAAAATGTCGTTCGATTATAAGAAAAAGCTATATCAAGCAAGTTTTCCTCCGCAACATTTTCTATTTTCAGAACAGAAAAAGGTCGTTTTCATGAACATTTTTAAAAACAGTTTTCTCTCAAATGCCATTGCATTTGCAACAGCCACAGTCCTTGCCTTAGGCAGCATTTCGCGGGCTGAGGCCAAGAACACCGACAGCGAAGACATCCGCATCGTCAAAGTCGATGACAGCAATTTCGAAAAAGAAATCCTGCATTCCAAAACGCCGGTCATCCTCGAAATTTCATCGACCAGTTGCCCGCCGTGCCTCGTGATGATCCCGACACTCATCGGCATTGCCAAGAACTACCGCGACATTAAAGTCGCCTCCGTCGGCATCGACGAACCCGGTATAGATAAAATAAAGAATACGCTCCCCATCCAAGCATTCCCCACGTTCTTCCTGATTAAAAACGGGCAGATCGTAAACCGCCTCGTCGGCGTTGTCAAAGAAGAACAGCTTTTGCAAGCGCTCGACTACACGCCCAAAGCAGTCAAGCCGCAAGCCAAGAAGCCCGCCAAAAAGACCGGCAAAGACAGAAACCTTGTCTGCAAAGTCAATGGTCAATTCCACGGACTCAAAAACCTCGTCACAATTTCATTCGTGTTCGGCGATACCGAAATCAAGAACGTTGATATCATCACGGACGTATTCGTTCCGCCAGAGATGAGCGACAAACGCGAAGAAATGATGGCCCACATACAAGCTAGCGGCAAAGGCGAAGTCACCCCGACTATGGCCGGTTTTCAAATGCACATCGACAACGATTGCCGATTCATGAAAGCAATGGACATGAAACGCACCTCCACCTATGGCGAAATGCGTGCCGGGCTAGAATTGCAAGGATTCAAGTGCGAGTAAACGGATAATCCGAAATCACTGAGAAAACAAGAAAAGACCGCAGCAAAAATGCTACGGTCTATTTTTTTTGCAAAGCCATCGAATGTCATAATATGACACTCGCCTAATGTATATTTACAAAGGCGAGGTTTTATGCTGACGACATTTCTTATAGTTCTTGGCGTTTTGGCTCTTTTCGGGGTGGGCAGTGCAGGTGCCGCATGCCTTATCACGCTGCTATTGAAAGTCCTTCCGTTCCTGATTATCGTGGGGATTGTGGCATCGCTTATGTTTTGTAGAGGGTAAATTTTCAAGAAAATAACGAAAACATCTTGACAACCGACATTAAAGTTTACACATTCGAGCAGTAATTTCTGTTTTTTCTCGCTTGTAAGCAGACGGAGTTGACGTGAATAAAGAATCAAGGCATTGGAAATCTTTCCCTATTGCAGCATTTTGCCATTTCATGTATATTCAGACCATGGCCTGGCATTGGAATATTGACTTTTTCAAGGAATTTATATATATTAATTATTGTCGAACAATCGGCAACAAGTGCGTGGTCCTGCCTCAGTGGACAGAAACAAAAGGCGAGTGGTCCTACCTTAGTGGACAGACTCAAAAGGTGCGAGGTCCTGCCTTAGTGGACAATTTTAAAAGATTACAATCCCTGTTCGGGGGTTGTAATCTTTTTTGTTAAGGAGGCCTGCATGAAAAGCACGAATCAAACACGCCTAGTTTTCGTCAGAGAAGAATATCTCGATATGCTTCGTTTGGCAGAACCCAAAGTCAGCACGAAGAAAAGACCGTATGTTTTCTTGGCGATAAAAATCGCAGAGCATTCCTATTGCATTCCGCTCACTTCGCAGACCAATAATGCTCGGCAGCAGAAAGGGTGTAGCAAACGCCCCAACACCTTCACAATGACTATTTCCGGCCCTAAAGGGAACGAGATTGCGGTACTTTTATTTGGCAACATGGTTCCCGTTGACGAGAGCCTAATCAATACATGCGTCATCAATAGCGAAATGCTAAAGGACGAATGGATTTTCGTTCGAAAGAATCTCGACTCCATTGTCGAAAAGGCTCAAAAAGTGTATCGGAGCCGCACTGAAGGAAAGAACAACTTCGCAAACCTCTGGTGCTGCGATTTCAAGAAGTTAGAAGCCCTTCTAACAGAATGGCTACAAGGCATTCATTCTGAAACGCAGGAAGTCATAACCGAAGCAAATGAAATCGCCTCGGGAAAACGCAAAGCAAAATCCTATAAGAATGCCAATGAGATGATTAAAGATATTCTTGGCTAGAAAATTTTAGGATACCCTAAATCGTCTGCTACTTTATTGCCGAGGTTGGTTACTTTTTTTTGTTAAGTTGGTTACTAATTCATCGAAGTTGGCTACTTTTTCGGGCAAGGTCTGACACTTTTCCATTAGGGTTTGACACTTTTCTGGTGAAGTTTGACATTTTT
>CAMZGI010000310.1 GCA_947306305.1 uncultured Fibrobacter sp. | reverse complement strand
GTTCTAAGTTCTAAGTTCTAAGTTCTCATTTACTATTATTTAACCAATGAATTCCTTGTTGAAAAAAGCTATCGATCAAGAAAGATTGTCGCCTGCGGAAGGGCTTGAAATTTTAACGAACGTCCCTTGGACTGAAGTCATCGAAGCGGCTGACATCGTACGTCACGCAAAGCTCCCCGGAAACCGCGTGGGCTATACCGCATTCCGCATCGTGAACTACACGAATGTTTGCGAAGTGACTTGCAGTTTTTGCAGTTTTTGTCGCAGCGCCCACAGCCCCGAAGCCTACGTTTTGAGCTTAGACGAAATCCGCCAAAAAACTCTCGAAGCCAAAGCCAAGGGCGCCGACCAGATCTTTTTGCAAGGTGGCGTCAACAAGGATATTCCGCTCAGCTATTACACCGACGTGCTGAAAATGCTCACGCAAGAATTGGGCGTCAAAGTTCGCGGATTTTCGCCTGTTGAACTTGTCCGCATCGCGGAATTCAACAACATTCCGCTCGACAAGCTGCTCGACATTTTCAAGGACGCGGGTCTCAGTTCCGTTCCGGGCGCCGGTGCAGAAATTCTCTCCGACCGCATGCGTCAAATTCTAAGCCCGAGAAAACTACCCGCACAGCAATGGTGCGACACGCTTGCCGCTTGCCACAAAAAAGGCCTCCCCGGCAGCGCGAACATCGTCATCGGCAGTGCCGAAACCACCGAAGAAGTCATCGAGCATCTGGAATACGTCCGCAAAACGCAGGACATTGCGCACGGTTTCAAAAGTTTTGTCGTCTGGACGTTCCAGCCGCAGACCGACAAGTTCCCGATCCGCCACGTTCGCGGCGACGAATACCTCAAGTTGCTCGCGCTCAGCCGCCTGTACCTCGACAACGTGCCTCACATCGAAGTGTCGCTCCTTGGCATGGGACTTTCGCTTGGCGAACTCGGGCTCCACGCCGGTGCCGACGACATCAACAGCATCGTCATCGAAGAGAACGTGCTCCAGAATCACGGACTCACGACTATTGAGCAAGCCGAAGCATTCATCAAGAACGCCGGCTTCACCCCCTACCGCCGAAGCCTCAATTTTGATTAATAAATTGTCATCAGCGATGATAATAGTCTTTTTAAGGCAAAAAAAAATCAACGTTTAGAAAATAAAGCGTCGGCCAAGGATAATTGTCTTCGCAAAAGCCTGCAAGGTGAGTGTCGCACAGGGCTGCTCGCAGACCTGTATGACCGAACCGTAGCGGCGGACGCCGTAGGCGTCAACTCCGAGCTGGGGCCCCGCCCGCATATGAGCATTTCTGAATAGCAAAAAAATTTGGGCTTAAAGCCCCTTTTTTTGTTTAGATTAAAAGAGAAGCCCCGCAAACGGGGTTCAACCCACTTTAAGAAGGAGTCCTTATGAGCTGGGAATGCAAATATCTAAACGAAACATTCTGCAACAAGCGTCAACAGGAATGCGACCCCGGAGCCAAAGGCTGCGTTCTCCAAGGACGGTTCAGCTTTCCGCTGAAAGAAAAACCGAAAAAGTCTGAAAAAAGCAAATAAGAGGCAAAATCGCTCTTTAAAACGAGCTACAAAAGCACGCGAGCATATAAAATCCACAAAATCAAACTTTTTATATGCCTTTTCAGGGTATTTTACAAACAAACTACCTAGCAAAAACAGTCTTAAAAGCTCAACGATGCATATAAAACCAACAACAAACCTCATTTTATATGCCCCAAAGCTCGTTTAAAAGCATTCGTTTATACACAAAAAGCATATAAAAAGCCGCAAATCGTCCTTTTTATATGCACCTTCAGCTTTTTTCACCACCGATTCATGAAAAAAGACCCCCATTTCGGGAGTCTTTAAAAGCCAAACGCTTAGTCCAAGTCGAACTAAATCATACGCAGGATTTCTTGTGCGGTCTGGTCAGCGAAAGCGTTATCCTGAACAAAACGACGAACTTCCGTCGGATTGATTCGTGCATATTCAGACAATGCACGACCAATGCCATTGCGGATGTAGTAGTCGTCGTCCTTGGCGCAAGTGAGGCAGAACTGGCGCAAAAGCGGCCAATCTGTGCGATCCTTGTACTGCACTTGGAAAATAATCGCGCTGCGGCGCACCCAAATGTTCGGGTCACGAATCCACGACGCAATCTTAGTCCGAAGTGCCGGAAGACGCAAAGCCAAATCACCCAAAACGCAAGAGGCTAAGGTATCGACAGTATCGCGCCAAGCCCTGGTCTTGATGAGTTTTTTCAAAAAATTCAAATGTTGACCGCCGAGAAGCCCACGATGACGGAACAGGTAATCACACGCCGCATACTGGAATTCCCTATACGGCTGAGCCCACATGTCCTCGACCCTCGAAACAAGTTCGTCCCCATCCTTTGGCGGGTACTTGTCGAAGATTGGATACGTGACTTCACGACGAGGAACCAATCTGATTCCGAGGAATTCAAATTGCTCCCTTGCCTTCTTAGACATTTCATGCGACTCTTCTTCATTAGCGATAGAGCGCAAAGCGAGAGATATTTCTTGTGTAAACCGAAGCATGTACACCAAAAATAGTCCATAAAGAAAATTTTTTCTAGACCTTGACAAACACTTTTTTTAATTTTTTTTATTTTTTTCAAAAATTTTTCAAAAAAAAATCGTAAAAAGAACCTTGACAAAGCAAAAACTGCTTAAAAGACCCCTAAATCATGACGGATTCCACTATTAAAGAGAACCTTCAGATCACTGAAGTGCCACCCGAATTGCGTGGTCTTTCCGATGAAGAAATCATCAGAAATTCAGAGAGCAAAGAGAAAAAATTTATCGGCAAAAGGCACAACGGCGCCAAGCGTCCGTCCAAACGGGAACGCCTCGCTCTAAAAGAAAAGAACGAAAATGCCAAATTGAACTCGCTCGTCGCCAAATACAACACGGCTGGCAGCGAAGTGCAGCAAGAGTCCAAAAACGACGATGACGTTCAGAATATCTTGAAGAAAATCGCTTCCACGCAGACGAGTCCAAAAGCAGAAGAACACGAAGTCAAGACGATTATCGAAAAAAGCACGGCTGTCGAAGAACCAAAGCGAGTTTTGAAGAGCGTCCTTTCCGAACCGCCCAAGCCGCCTTCTGGCCGCGTCCTCAAGGGGTCGTTCGGCGCCAAACCAGGCGACAAACCAAAGGCAGTCATCGTGTCTGCAGCAGACCTCGCCCGCCAGCGTATCGAAGAAAGAGCAAAAAAAATCCGCGAAGCTCTGATGGCGAAGAACAGGGCATTGCACCCCGAAGCCGCAGCAGAAATCCCTGTCAAGCGTCCACGTGGACGTCCCCGCAAGAATCCGTTACCGCCTACAGCAGAGTAGCATACAGTAGGCAGTGTTTAGTGGCTAGTGGTTAGGATGACGGAACAAGCACAGTCTTCCTA
>CAMZGI010000309.1 GCA_947306305.1 uncultured Fibrobacter sp. | reverse complement strand
TAGAACTTAGAACTTAGATTGCTGCGTCGCTTTCAGCGACTCGCAATGACGTACAAAGCGAGTGTCGCAAGAACAAGCTTGCACGATGAAGTAAAAGCGGAGGATAACGAGTGTACGTCATTGCGTTATACACCTGTCACCCCGGCCCCCGTTCCGGAGCACTACCTACTGTTTACTTCCTACTGCCTACTATCAACAGCGGCGAAGCCGCTTCTCTCGTCTGTAGGATCGAAGAGCCGTTCTTTCGACTAACTAAAAGAAGCTACCCTTCACGCCGACGGCGATCGTCCATTGCTGGCCGATGTCGCCCCAGTCGGGGGCGTTCCATTCCTTCATCGGCTTTTCGCTGTACTCGTTCTTGCTATCGGCACCACCCGCCTTGTCATGGATCGGGAGCGAGAACGCGAGGAACACCGGGAAATCCGGGTTCGAGAATTCAATGCCATACACAAGCGAAATAGACCACGCCTGATGATCCGGGTCCGGCCTCGGGTCATAAACACCATCGTTAGCCTGTTCAGAAGCAATCCATGCGACACCGAGCGGCACGGAGAAGTTCATGCCAAACGACTGCACAATGCCCGAACGCCCGCGATAACCGTAAGCGATAGAACCGCCAATCGACGGCGGCGTAAACGCACCGAGGTCATTTTCGCCATACGGCTTAAAGCGATACTTGAAACGGTCTCCGTCCTTATTCTTGATATTCTTCCAATAGCTGTCGTTGAACTCGTTTTCGCCCGAGAACAAACGCATTGCAAACGGGTGCGTGTAGCTCAAGCTATAAAGCCAAATTCCTTTATCCGTATCGCGACTGTAGTCCCATCCAAGCGTAAGCGAGTATAGCCCGCTCCCTTTTTGGAAACTACTCGGCAGAATCTGCCTTGCCGCATCTGTTCCGCGTTTTACGTCGTACTGCCCCGTCGGAATCGTCAAAGATGCCGAAAGCGAAGCCGCACCGCCACTGCCAATCGTCTTACTAAAGTCGAACGAGACATCGCCAAAACCGCCCGTCGTGTAATCCTTCGGATTCTGGTTGCTGCGATACTGAACTTCGCCCTGATGGCTCATGAACGGAATCGAAACGCCCAACTTCGTATCCCAAGTCGGCTTAATCGAGAAATGCGGATTGACCGAGAATGCGGAGAAATTCTGCCCGACGTTATACTTCGTGAAGACTTCGGCTTCCAAATATCCGCCCGAAGTTCCCTGACCAATCCACTTGATGCCGTCGCCAGAACCACCACCAGAGCCGCCCGCACCGCAACCGCCAATGGACTCCCACGGAGTCGCAGGCACAACAGGCGAATTAAAACCGGCATAAAAAGCAACTGCGGCAACACCCGCGAAGGCGACAAGAGAACTACATTCAACCAAAAAATTCTTTTTCATGTCGAACCTCACGGAAGCTTAAGCAAATAGGCCGGGTTCGTTCCTGTCGCGAGGAACTTGCCATCAGGAGTTATACCACCCGTCATTGGGACTGGAGCAAGCTCTATATTGTCATCACCCCAATTCGCTTTAATATCAGCATTGGTTGACAATGGTGCCCAGAATTTACGCATAACAGTTCGTCCCACAGAACCATTTTGGACAGATGATTTGGTCAAGTCATTCTTGTTGAGCATCTGCGAACCCGACGGAAATTCCGACCACACCACATAACTTGCCCAAGCAAAAGTTGACGAAGCCCAATCTTTCAAGTTTTCATCAGAATACCAGTGAGGCTGAGCAGGTTCCGACATCATATCCTTCGTACGAGGAATCTTTATAGGCTCCGAATTTTCTGAAATATATTGTATGTAAGCTTCCCAAGTTGTCGAATTTTCAACCATGTTGTAAACAACAAACACAGGGTAATCTGGATTAATTAACGGGCTATCAATTTTCCAGTTTTTGCGATTCGATGGTTTCTTGAGTTTAAAGGTCTTGGGTTTGCCATTTTCAGAAGCACGATAATCCTCAACCACGATATTTTGATTTTTATCGACATACGTCAAAAGTACGTCATTAGTTCCAAAGAACCCCTTGATAGTCGAATCATCTTCCTCTTTTTTGGACACGCTATCCGGCTCGCCCACAAACAAATGCGGAGTCGCTTCTTCAGGGATGTCTTTTTTGGAGAACCAGAACTTTTTCTTGTCCGACATTCTCACAGCAAAGATGCCATAGTCCAAATTTTCGCAAGATTTGCTGCCATCAACATCGTAGCCGCGCAAAGCCACGATAAAATTCGGATGCGTACTCCATTCCGGGTCTTGGAACTGGCATTCGCCCTCAGCAGTATCGCGCATCAAGTACCATTTTACATTGTTCGCCGTATCCGAGACGGTCAAACGGTCATGCTGAATCACCTTTTTCAACGTGAAATCGGAATCAGGAGCATTCACTTTAAGCTCTCCACTAAAATTCAGCCACAACATCGAAGCGGGATAGTTTACCGTATCCTGCGATGCCGACGGATTGCACGTTTGCTTTCCTCCGTTTAAAGAGAAAATCTTCCCCATTTCAGCACTGGTGTTCGTATTGGAAGAATCTTCCAAATACTCCGCTTCAAACGGTTCGGGAGAATAGCACGCCATAAGCGAAAGGGCCAAAAGCCCCAAAGGTAAAAGCATCTTTTTCATCATTATGCAATATAGTTATTAGTTATTAATTATTAGGGACTAGTTGTTAGTTAATGGCTGCAAGAGCGGTGTTTTTTGCACATCAGAATCGTCAACATCCTTTGTTATTGCTTTGTCTTTACGGACTAAGGTTGGTGAGCGAGCCGAACCACCGCCATCTCTATAAAATACTATTATATCATTGAATTTAATTTTCAATTTAACTTAGGAGTTTTCCATGAGCAATTTTAAGACTATCGCACCCGAAGAACTTCAAAAGAACCCGTTCCACCTTATTGGCAAGGAATGGATGCTCATCGCTGCAAGCAAGGGCGACAAGACGAACGCCATGACAGCAAGCTGGGGCGGCGTAGGGGTCATGTGGAACAAGCCCGTCGCTTATATCGCCATCCGCCAGACGCGTTACACCAAGGAATTCGTGGATGCCGGCGAAAAGCTCTCGCTCAACTTTTTCGGAGAGAACTTCCGCAAGGAACTCGCCTACTTTGGCAAAGTTTCTGGACGCGACGAAGACAAAATCGCAAAGACAGGCATGAAGGTTTCTGCAAACGACGGTGCCCCGATTTTTGACGAAGCCGAAACAGTTCTCGTCTGCCGCAAATTATTCGCACAACGTTACGATGAAAATTCGTTTATCGACAAGAGCCTGCTCGACAACTTCTACAACGGGGATTCGTTGCACACGCTCTACATCGTCGAAATCGAGAAAGTGCTCATTAAGGCCTAAGTCAATAAGTCTCGGCGAGATTCTAAACGTAAGACAGATGGCGGATCA
>CAMZGI010000308.1 GCA_947306305.1 uncultured Fibrobacter sp. | reverse complement strand
CGACCGAAGCGACCGCGACGCTCTTGGGTTTCCGCGAAGCGTTCCCGGACAAGCGTATTATTGTCGCTTTCCAGCCGCATTTGTTTACCCGCACTCGCGACCAGCACGAAGCTTTTGGCAGCGCGTTCTCGAACTGCGATGTGCTTTTGGTGACTGACATTTATCCGTCCCGTGAAAAGCCGATTGAAGGCGTGACGGGCGCAATGGTTTCGAACAGCGCTGCTGATCGCGGACACCGCGATGCACGCTTTATTGGCGACGTGAACAACTTGATTCCAGTTTGCAAGGATTTGCTGAAGCCGAACGATGTGATTGTTTTGATGGGCGCCGGTAACATCTGGAAGTTTGGCGAGCAGATTTTGGAGAAGAGCATTTGACCTTGAACGAAACGAATTGGCTAGGTCGTCGGATCGGCTACAACGAACGCAGGCGCAAGCGTAAACGCACCCGCATGAGGCGGATGCGTGTGGCTGGCACTGTTCGTTGGTTCAAGCGCAAGGGCTGGTTTTTTGCCTTGCTCCTTGTGATAGCTGTCGTCGCGCTGTGGCAGAGTCGTTTTTACCTCCAGCAGATTAACCCGCTGGAACTCAGGCACTTGCAGTATATCGAAATCGAAGGCAACCGCATGCTTTCGTGGGAAGACGTTGTTCAGAGCGCTCAGGTCGAAACGGGCATGCTCATGTCGGAACTGGATGCAGACTCCGTCAAGAAATCGCTCTTGCGGATTCCGCTTATCCATTCGGCTGAAGTGGAACGCAAATTCCCGTCGTCCCTGTACATCAAGCTCCAAGAAGCTTCGCCGATTTTGTCTGTGCTCGAAAACGGAAAGGGAACTGTCTATTCCGAAAGAGGGCTTTCGCTCCCGATGTCGATGATGACCGCTCTCCACTTGCCGATTCTCGAAAATGAATCGATAGGGAAGATTAAGCAGGTGGCTTTGTTCTTGTCCGCCATGCGTAGGGAAGATAAGCCGCTTTACGATCGCGTGTCGCAGATTGGATGGTCCGAACAAGACCGTGCGTTTGAAGTGTTCTTTAAGGATGCCGGATTCCGCGTGATATTCCCGGAAACGGACTGGAATAAGGATTTGTTTACCTTGTACGATGCAATCGGGAAGGGTTTCCGCAAGGATCTCCTTTGTGCCGGTGAGGTTGATATGAGATTTCATGGATTTGCGTATCTAAAAAACTTTGATAAGAGGTGTATCAATGGATGACAATAAGCAAATTGTCAAAAAAGAAGACTACATTTTCGGGCTCGATATTGGCGCTTCGAAAGTGAATTTGTTCGTTGGCATCTCGGAGGGAGAATCTGTCCGAGTTGTGGAATGCGGAGACTTTCCGCTGGAATCGTCTGACGAATACGATTCCGTCGTGGAAACGTTGCAGAAGGCAGTCCACATGCTGGAATCATCGGCGGGAGTCGATGTGCGCGATGTCTATGTGGGCATTGCGGGCAAGCACGTGTCTTCCTTTAGTTACAAAGGTCTCGTGACGCTTCCGACAAACGAAGTACGTGAAGAAGACATTATCAATGTCCAAAGACAAGCTAGTACGCTTCCCGACAAGGCGGGCGAAATCATCCATATCTTTCCGGGTGAATATACGCTCGATGACGAAACGGGTATCCGCAATCCCAAAGGCTATTCTGGCCGTCGCTTAGGAGTCGAAGTTCAGGTGGTTACCTCACGCCCGAACGCTCTCCAAGATATCGCCAAATGCGTGAACCGTGCTGGCCTCAATGTCGCAGGCTTTGTGCTTGAACCGCTCGCCGCTGCATCCGCTGTTCTTTCGGATGACGAACGCGAACTTGGCGTGGCGTTGATTGACATTGGCGCAGGCTCTGCGGACGTGGCTGTGTTCGTGAAGGATTCCGTGCGCTACACGGCTTCGCTCGACATTGCCGGTAACGTTATTACAAGTGACATTAGCAAGTGCCTTAAAGTTCCTGTTTCGCTTTCGAAGGCGGAAGAAGTTAAGAAAAAGTATGGCACCTGCTCGCTCAACAATTTAATTGAAGATGAAACCTTCCCGGTCCCAGGTGTGGGCGACCGTGGAGAAGTTCTTTGTTCTCGTAAACTTTTGGCTCAGATTATTACTGCTCGCGTTGCTGAAATTTTCAAGCTGTTGGCTAAGGATTTGGAAAAGCACCATCTCGATGCTGTTATTGACGGCGGTATCGTTTTGACAGGTGGCTGCTGCAACTTGGCTGGTATCGAAGAGATTGCAAGCAAAGTGTTCAAGAAGCCCGTCCATATCGGTAAACCGAGGGGCATGAGCGGCATTCAGGAAGCGTTCCAGAATCCGTCTTACGCGACAGGCATTGGGCTCTTGTATTACGCGAACAAGAAACATCGCGAAAGAAAACAGCGTGAAACTGGCGCCCAGTTGGCGGTCTCTGTCAAGAAGGGCTTGCAGCGCGTTCGCGACATCATCAGAACTTATTTTTAACAACATAAACCACTCAAATCAGGGAGATAAACTATGAGTGACTTCGCAAATATCAACTTCGAGGCTAAATCTCGTATCACTGGAGATGACACTCCGTTCAGAAACGCTAAGGTCAAGGTGTTCGGCGTCGGCGGTGCCGGCGGCAACACTGTGAACCGCATGAAGCAGATGAATATTGAAGGCGTAGAATACTATGCCATCAATACTGACGCTATGGCGCTCGACCAAAGTCTTGCCGATCACAAGATTCTCATTGGCGAAAAGAGCACGAGAAATCTCGGTGCTGGCATGGATCCGGAAATGGGTCGCAAGGCTGTCGAAGAAAATATTGACGACTTGAGAGAAGCGATGAAGGGCGCTGACCTCGTGTTCGTGACCGCCGGTATGGGCGGTGGCACGGGTACGGGCGCTGCTCCGGTTGTGGCTAACATCGCTCGTGAAGAAGGCGTCCTCACGGTCGCCGTCGTGACAAAGCCGTTCCGCTTCGAAGGCAATGTCCGTAATTCTTTGGCTCAGAACGGCGTTCGCGCTCTCCGCGAAGCTGCTGACACCATCATCGTCATCGAAAACAAGAAGCTCTTGAACCTCATCCAGAACACGAACAAGAACGCTACTGTCGATGAAGCCTTCAAGATGGCTGACGAAATCCTCGGCAACGCAGTGCAGAGCATCTGCAGCATCATGTTCCGTCATGGTCTCGTGCACGTTGACTTTGCTGATATCCGCAAGGTCATGCTCAAGGGCGGTTCCGCTCTCATGGGCACGGGTACGGCTGAAGGCGAAGGCCGCGGCGTAGCCGCTGCCGATGCAGCTCTTTCTTCTCCGCTTCTCGAAGATATCGACATTCAGGGCGCATCTGGCGTGCTCATCAACGTTTCTCACGGCGAAAACTACTCCTTGCTCGAACACAACGAAGCAATGGAACACATTTACGACGCCGTGGGCGAAGAAGGCAACCCGAACATCATCGTGGGCGA
>CAMZGI010000307.1 GCA_947306305.1 uncultured Fibrobacter sp. | reverse complement strand
CAGAAGATGTTGCAAAAAGTCCGCTCGACGAACCAGCTTCAGATTGTTCGCTTGAAGACATGCTCACGATTTGAGAATCGCTTGATTCAGAAAACTCCGAAGCGACCACAGAAGACGAATCGCTCGAACAACTCCAAAACATCCCAGCGGTCAAAAACGTCGCCGCTAAAACACCCGAGGAAAGCTTATACATAGGCTCCTCCATCGAGCAAAAAACCTAAACCCGCTCTAAATATATGTTCGAACACATTGGGCCAAACCGTATAATTTCTTTTACTGTGGACAAACATGTCAACACATGACGCCAACAAAAAAATCTAGTTTCAGGGACTCCAGTGCTGTTGACATTTTTGATATCATCCGTAGAATTTACGAATTCAACTTCTTATACCCTTTAATGCGTCAAAACACGCAAAAATCATCATTAGATGTGGACAAAAATGTCAACGTATTTGTAGAAATTTAGAATCATCGCACAACAAAATGATGTTTATTTATAGAAAAAAATGTATCTTTGATTGCAGGTTGCCCATGTTTGCCAGAAACAAGATAAACATCTACGATTACTCCGACTACCGCAAGTTTCTGTCGGATTTTTACGAACTGGAGAAATCGTTCGATCCGACTTTCAGTTACCGCGTATTCGCCACGGCGGTCAACATGGATGCAAGTCTCCTCCTGAAAATTTTGCAGGGCAAGCGACACATATCTTCAAAGAACATCGGGACCTTCGTGCAGTTTTTCCGCTACAAGGAAGGCAAGGCAGAATATTTCCGTGAGATGATAGCCTATGCAAAAGCAAAAACCGACGAAGATGTCCGCAAACATTTCGAAGCGCTCCAAAGAATGCGACCATCAAGTTGCCGCGAACTGGACGAGGCTCGCTATCGTTATTTCCAGCAATGGTTCTATCCGATGATCCGCTCAGCGCTGGACGTATTCGACTATCATGGCAAAGAACAGGCCGAAGCCCTCGGGGACTGCTGCATCCCGAAACTCACAGCAAACCAGGTAGAAACTGCAGTCGAAGCACTTTTGCAACTCGGGCTTGCACACCAGAGAAAGGACAAACGCATTGTACCGACGGATGCGCATCTGAAAACACAGGAACACTGGCTGAGCGCATCCATTAGCGAATACCAAAAGAGCATCGCCGAATTGGCACACCGTTCCATTGCCGAAACCCCGAAAGAGGAACGCGACATCAGCACGCTCACCATGGCAATCGACTCCACGCAAATACAAAAAATCCGTGACATTCTCGCCGATGCGCGCAAATCCATCGTGAAAGTGGCTAATTCAATGCCATCACAAATCTGCGACAGCGTTTATCAATTAAATTTTCAATTGTTCCCGATGATGAAGAAAAGAGATTGACTATGAAACGTTTATTTACAGCGATATTTTTTGCGCCCTTTTTCTGGGCTTGTGCCGATACAGATTCTGCTGGAGCAACAAGCGAAACCACAAACGGAATCGCAATCACTGTGGTAAACGCATCTAGCATGCCCATCGCCAACGCCCGTGTCACCCTTTATTCTAAAGAAAATCTATCCGTTTTAGGAACGACCAAGTCCGATACCGCAGGCATCGCACAATTCGATGCCCTCGACAGCACCTCAGCCGCAAACAACGTATTCGTCGAAGGCATCGCAGGCGAAGACTCCTCGCTGATGGCATGGGCTCCGCTTGATACACACCAAACGGAAATTTCGCTTTTGCCTTCGGCAAGCCTTACCGTGCGCACAGGCGCCACGCAAGCGGACTACGCAACACTCTTTGACGCGCTCGCCCTCGACTCTACGCCCTATTCGGCCATCCGTAGCGGAGGCGAGTACACATTTGCCCATGTGCCTGCAGGCTTATTCAACGTTGTCGCAGGAGATTCCCTCATCGCGACCGTCAAGCTCGACTCAGGCACCACCGCAGACACGCTGTTCCGCATTCCCGATATCACGCGCGAATTTGTATTCGAAGACTTTGACGATGGCGATAGTTTGAACAACCTAGCAAAGGTGTATCCCAATTACGGTTGGTATTTTACCACCGTTGGCAAAGCGAAATTCACCCGTCCAGATTCCACAACAGGTTTCACCGGAGCACTTGAAAACGAAACTCGCGGAAAATACCTTTCAGTCCGTTACGAGATTTCCGATTCCAGTTACGTGATGCTAGGCACGCATCTCGGCCTCGATACGGGATACTACGACATCTCACGCCTTACCGCCATCCGCATAAAAGTGCGCGGAGACTGCAAATTCTACGTTGCACTGGAGCACTACAAAGAAATCAGCGATAATACGTTCCGCAAGGCCCTGTGGAAGGCCGAAGCAAACGAAGACTGGCGAGAATTCGTGTTCCGCCCCGGCGAAGAAGCCCTGCGAGACGAAAGCTACCAAGTACATTTCAGTGAAATAGCAACCGAAATAGGATTCTTCTCCATATTCATCAGGAGTGGAACCAACCTGCAAATCGACGACATCGTATTCGAAGGGATGGATTCAATTTAGCAGAAATAAGCCTAAAATGCACAAAGCCCGCCTTTCGGCGGGCTGTTGAGACCGTTCGGCTCTATCGCAAATAAGAACCTACGACTTCGCCTCACTCTCGCAAAAAACGCCTCGTTAATACGAGGCGCTTTATTGCTCACAAATTTTGCGAATATTTTTCAATCCGCGAAAGTCGTATAAGCGAGCTTAGACAACTTTCATCTCGCTAAGTGGAACCGAGGTTACACGACGCGAGTCATGCCACTCATTCTATCTCTCAACCAAGCACCGATTTCTTCAACCGGATGCTGACGGATGTTCTTGTTCACCTTGATGAGTTCTTCGTTATCGACAGCGTTGGTGTTGCCTTCGTTGAAGATATCGCCAATGTCGCCCTTCTTGACTTCGTTCTTCATGAAGTCAGCGAGGAGAGGAACGCACTTGTTAGCAAACAGGTAGCAGCCGTATTCAGCAGTATCGCTGATGACGCGGTTCATTTCGAACAGCTTCTTACGAGCGATGAGGTTTGCAATGAGCGGAGTTTCGTGGAGGGATTCGTAGTAAGCGCTCATCGGCTTGATGCCCACGGAGCACATGGTTTCGAATGCGAGTTCCACACCGGCCTTGATCATAGCGGTCATGAGAACGCCACGGTCGAAGTATTCCTGTTCGGTGATCTGCTTGTCAGTTGCGGCAACCTTTTCGAATTCGAGTTCGCCGGTTTCGCCACGCCACTTGAGGAGGTCCTTGTCGCCAGCTTCCCAGTCGATCATCATCGTGCTGGAGAACTTGCCGGAGATAATGTTGTCCTGGTGTTCCTGGTAGAGCGGCTTCATGATCTTCTTCATCTTTTCGGCGAGTTCCGTTGCGCGGATCTTAGCCGGGTTGGAAAGACGGTCCATCATGTTCGTGATGCCACCATGCTTGAGGGCTTCGGAAATCGTTT
>CAMZGI010000306.1 GCA_947306305.1 uncultured Fibrobacter sp. | reverse complement strand
CTGAAGGCGTTTCGTTTTCAGTGGGTATGGTGTTGGATCCAATATTCGTAGTGTCATGGGGTTCCGTCGGCTTGACCTCGGCAAGCAAGGGCTGTTCGACCACCTCTTCGATGATTTGAGTCTTTGGTTTTTCTTTTTTCATCGGGGTGTTTTGTGGGACGACGGATGTCTCTTCTGCCAAAACCGTCTCATTAACAATAGGTTGTTCAAAGACGGCATCGTTCCCCTCGGCCTTTACGGAATCCACGGCTTTCGTTTCTTCAACAAGGATTTCCTTGTTCGTTTCGAAAACCTCTTTCACGCCCGGCTTGACCAGCAGCCAAAGCAAAAGACATGCTGCTGCGGCACCCATGGCCCACCAAAGCGGGGTGAGTGTTCTATGCTTGCGCGGCATTGCAATCGTCTTTTCCTCATCGGCAAGACGGTCAATTAGGTCGCCAAGTTCCTTTTGCCGGCGTGCGTTCTTCCCGTGTTCTTCCAGGCTGTCGAGTAGTTGGCGGACTTCCTCGTTCATTTCGTTTTCAGTATTCATCCTTGTTCCTCCTTATATTGTTTTATGGCTTCGCGCAACGACTTGTAGGCGCGCGACAGCGTTGCATACACATGGGTGCTGCTCATGCCCGTCGCCTTCCCGATTTCTTCCACGCTGAGACCGTCCTCATATTTCATCAGGATGGCATCGCGTTGGCGTTTTGGCAGTTGCTCGACGAGTTTTCGGGCCAGTCGGTAGCGTTCCTCGTTATCGTCCTGTGGCGGCTCGGCAAGCATCAGGCTTTCCGTGTCGATAGGTATTGTGGGGCGTTGTTTCCTAAGCAGGTCGATGCTGCGCCGTTTCACGATGGTCAGGCTGAGCTTTTCCATGTCCTGGCTTTTTATCGTCGCGCGTTGTTCCCAAAGTGTGATGACGGTTTCTTGAACGGCATCCGCTGCGCTGTCGGCATCGCCGATGATGCTCTCGGCGGTCCGCTGCAATCGGGGTTGCAGTCGCAGGATGTCTCGTTTGAACTCTTCGGTCGTCATTACCTTCGGTCGTTTGCTATTATATCGTGGAAAGATGAAAAATCTTACACTTTTGGGGGATTTTTTGCATATCCATTCGATATAAAGAAAAAGCCCGTGCCATAAGCAGAGGCTTTTTCACTATCTAATAATCTTCTAATTTGGAGTCGGCCCTTCGATAGGCTCAGGAACCTTAACCTTAGAAATACAAGTCTCTCTCACCCTACTTAATCCGTTCGATGCGGCTCTTCAGCTCGTCCAAGAACTTCGGGTCGACGCTTTTGAATTACACTTTAAAAATCAGCGAAAAAGAGAAAAAATTCTTTGTTTTCGCTGATTTTTAAGTTAGTTTCGGGATCAAATGACCTTATAACTGTGAAGGTCTGCCTTCCCTGAATAAATCATCCAAGACCACCGACTGATTGATAATGCTTGCGTGTTCTCCCTTTACTACACCCATCGTAGTCACCATTACCATCTGAATGCTATGTGTTTTGTTGTGCATTCTGCTTGCAGCAAAAGCTTCAATCTTATTCAACAAGTTTTCTTCGTCGGTTTTTGTTATGGCATATTTACTTCCCGAAAACTTCATTTCGCAGAGATAGTCTGTTCTGCTGGCTTTGCTTTCGAGCAACAAGTCAACCTGTGCGCCATCCCCCTCAGGACTTTCCCCACTCCAACAATAATTCCTGTCAATAGAGGCAATACGCAGTGCATCTTGTATTTTCAGTAAATGCTCTATGCATAACAATTCGAAAGTCTCACCCGCCCAGGTATAAAAAACAGGCGTACCGTGAATGGCATTCCATTGTCCTTTCCTAACCTGCTTATCGTGTATAAAACGCAAATAGAAAAGTGAAAAGAAGTCAATCAGTTGATAGACCGTTTCTACCCGCTTCTTTCCATATCGAGGATAAGCCCTGATGATGCCCGACTCTGACAGGTTTTCAAGCAGTTTTGTTAATGTTCCGCCGCTCTTGATGCCCAACGCATCACAGATTTCCTTTTGGGTCATGCCATAAAAGTGTGTACCAAGCGCTTTTACTATTTCCACATATCGTTCCTTGCTTGCGTAAAGCCCAGCATAAACATCGCGAAACTCCTGATGTATCTTCTCATCAGCAAAGAAGACGTGGTCAATATTCTCTGTAATCGTCTGATTGTTACGCAATTTGTCAAGATAGAAAGGCACACCACCAAACGCCATATAGCTAATGCAAATCTCATATTGGGAAAGACGAAAGCCATTGCGTTTGTAGTACTTCTGACATTCTGCCAAAGTAAAGGGAGCTAGTTTTATGATTTCGGTCAGGCGACCGTGCAGACCGCCATAATCGCGTATTACATTATCGAGCATCCAACTCGTAGCTGAGCCGCACACCACCAATACGATATTCCTTTGGCTGTCAGCCCACGAATTCCAAAAATACCCCAATTCCGCTATCATCTCGGACGATTGCGGTCCAGCAAGCCACGGCAACTCGTCTATGACAATTACCTTGCGACGAGTACGGATGCCCTCAAGCAGTTTTCGCAACAGCAGAAAAGCTTCACGCCAACACGTAGGTTTTTGTACTTCAGCAGGATTAAGACCCGACAACAACAAGGAATCATAGAAATGCTCAAGCTGAAGTTTTCGGTATGTCTCATAGTTCTTGTCCCCATCTTTTATGTATGTTCCAACCGCAGTGAAAACAATCTTTTTTGCATACACTTCGCTGACAAGGAAAGATTTGCCAATACGTCTGCGGCCATAGATGGCAACAAACTCAGATCTTCTCGATCGATACAGTCGCTCAAGAACTTCTATTTCCGCTTCTCGGCCAATGATGTTCGGATATTTCATGAATAGGACACTTTAATGTGTTCGCAAAAATACAAAACTTCCATAATCCTATTTGAAAAATCAGCGAAAAAGAGAAAAAAATCTTCGTTTTCGCTGATTTTTAAGGATGCGAATTTCGTTTTTGCACCTCATTTAAAAACAACAACCCACCCATTGACTTCGTAATAGAAAACAATAGGCGGGTTGTGTGAACTAAAAAAGCCTCTTAGAAATACAGGTCTCTCTCGCCCTTCTTGATGCGTTCGATGCGGCTCTTCAACTCGTCCAAGAACTTCGGGTCGACGTTCTTGAAATTGTTTTCGATGCACTTCCAGCCTTTGGCGGCGACTTCGGGCGTAGCATAGTCCACCAAGTATTCACTCAAAGTGAGAATGGCATTCGGCGTGCAGTAGCGCTTGATGAAGCCCGGCACACTGAATTCCATGAAGTGCTCGCCCGTGCGACCCAGACGGTAGCAGGCGGTGCAGAAGCTCGGGATGAAATCGTGGTCGAGGAGCTTGTCGATGATGTCGCCCAAGGAGCGGTCGTCACCAATCTTAAACTGCTCGCGGTGCAGGTTTTGGTCCTCCTGCTTGTCGCTGTTCTTCTCCTCTT
>CAMZGI010000305.1 GCA_947306305.1 uncultured Fibrobacter sp. | reverse complement strand
GTGTTCAAGGGCGATAAGGATTCAACGATGGCAATCAAGGCATGGGGCTTCGAAGGCAGCGGTTCCACTCCGCCGACTCCGCAAGTTCCGTATGATAGCGTAGCAGTGAAGCTCCCGGCAAAGATTGAAGCTGAAAAGTTTGACCATCCGGGTACGGGTCGCGGTGGCGATGCCGAATCTTACAGCGATTCCGAAAGCGCGAACCAGGGCGATGCCAAGTTCCGTGAATCCGAAGGCGTTGACATTGTCGAAGGCGGCTCCGGCATGGCGATTGGCTACACGGCTTCTGGCGAATGGCTCGAATACACCGTTGACGTTCCGGAAGATGGCGATTATGCGATCAAGGCCTCGGCTTCTACCGGCATGGAAGATGGCGCGAGCTTCTGCTTCTTGGCTGACGGCAAGGCTATTGGCGATACCATCATGGTTTCGCAGACAGGCGACGACTGGAGTGTTTATAAGGAATTCGATGGAGGCAAGGCCAAACTCACCAAGGGCACTCACGTGATTCGTCTCGTGATTACAGGTGACAACGTAAATGTTGATTGGTTCTCTCTTGGCGAAATCAAGACCGATGCAATCAATGCTGGCGTGAAGTTTGCTACTTCGTCTTCCAAGGTTTACCGTGTGTATAACGTTGGCGGAAAGCTCTTGGGCACTGTCGATATGACGGGCAAAAAGGCCAGCGTTGCACTCTCCGATGCAGGTTTCACTAAGGGTGTTTACATGCTCAAGAGCGTTGACGGTCGCAAGTCCTTTATGACCTCCGTCGCAAGATAATCAGGCCGATAAAAATTCATAATTCCAAAACCACATAACAGAAACACCTCGGGATTGCAGCTCCGAGGTGTTTTTGTTGTAAAAATTTTGGATAAAATTTTTATCGTTCGATTCTAATGACCTTGAATTCTCTGTTGCTTCCTGCACGGAATTCTACGATGTAGGCTCCAGTAGGCATTTGTTCGACATTCCACTGCAACGTATGGCTTCCGGCAGATTGACGGCCCGGATTATACCGCATTTGGACTTTGCCGGTCACCGAAACGAGCGACACCTTGACATTCTGCGTTGTCGGGAGCACGTAGTTCACGTCCAAAATGCTTCCATGGCTCACGATACCCAGATGGAAAGCTCCGGCCACCGGTACACTGGGAATCGCCTCTTTTTTCGTCGTATCCTTCTTGGCTGTATCGACAGGGGCGGTGCCAGCCGCTGCCAAAAGTACGTTCGCTGCAAGGAACGAAGCATTGCCGTATATGGCGGTTTCTGTTGCCGTATAATATTCTACATCCGACAACAATGTATCGTTCAATGAACCACCTACGAGAGCGCCCACTGGCGGCCTGTAGCTGTAAGTTGCTACTTTGCCTCCATTCCAAAATTCAGGATTTGCAGTACGGTGATGGACGTGCGATTCGTTCTTGTCGCCCACGCCCGTCATAAAGCAGATATCCCACTGGTTCATGCCCAGAATATAGTTCATCTTGTTTATGGCAAGCTGACGAACGTCGTCATAATTCCAATTGTCGGAACTACCAAGAGTCTTCTTGGTTGAAATGTCCTTGGCGACTTCCGCATAAGTCAGCATATTGATGATATTGCCAGCATCGTAGTTATTTGGAGCCCATGGGAAAAAAGCTGTAACATACCATGGAGTCGGATAATTCAAACTAAATTTACCCAGAAGATCTATCGTATTCGCCCCTTCTCTATTTACTCCATCTTGCACATTCCTTGCCAACGAATAAAGTACTCTTTTAGTATAATCTAAACGGACAGAATCCTGAATGCCATATTTTTGGGCAACGGTCGTGTCGGCCAAAAGCAACTTGTAGAAGGCATAAAGCGTTATTGAAAAACGGTTCTCGTAATCCGAAGGCCAGCCTCCGGCAGTAAAGCCTGTTTCAATGCCTAGCCATCCTGCGGGGAAATGATCTAAATTGTACCTTGCATTTATGTTGTCGTTAATTGACTTGTCTTGGGCTGCATCGTTCAGGTAATCCATCTTTTTCGTTTTTTCGTAGGTCGCATAATGGAGGGCGATTGCAGCCATCGCAAAGACGTCAACATTTTTCAGTGTACTACTGCAAGAATAAAAGTCCTTCGTGCAAACTTCAGGTTCACCGAAGTACTCTTTGGCGTAGTCGTACAGCTTAATGGCGACATTCAAGCAACTATCTGCAAAAGTCTTGTCATACGCAGCATAGCGCTTGCTCAATAAGGCAAGGCCCGCTGCAACCTGTGCCGACATGCCGGGACCAATCCCGTGCAAAACCGGCCTTGCAGGTGCTGGGCTCATGGATTCCATATTGTCGGCACGATTCCAATACAGATGGTCATCCACACCGCCGATGTTTACGATCATATCCTTGACAACGCCCTTGGCATACTCGTAGGAACGCAAGTAAAATTCTGCGCCGTGCCGAGCCTCGCGCAACATGTCTGGAATGCCGTCCGTATTTACGGTTTCGTTGTGGTTGAATGCGTAATGGTCGTCGTCGCGGTCTGGGTTCGTTGCCGAAAGCAGCGAAAGCATCAAAAACGCATAGCCCATCGTTGGCGACATCTTCAGGTTGTCTCCAGTATCGTACCAGCCGCCGGGAATGGTGTCGTGCACATGGCTTGCCTTGTGGAACCACGACTCCGAATCGCCGCTGCGCTGCACGCCGAAGAACTTGAGGTTCGCATCGCGAACCATAGAATAAACCTTGTCGCTTATGATAAAGGTCGAAGAATATTGCTCGCCGACCTTGATGCGGAAGCGCTTGTCCGTGGGGAGCGTACGTAAGGTTGAGATTTTGCCCACGCACACCTTGGTTTTTGGAGTGGTTCTTTCCACTGTGTAGCGTTTTTCAAGAGAATTGGCATACGCCTTCACGGTTCTAATTGATGCGACCGAATCATCGGTCATAAAGAACTTGCCGCCCGTAGCCACGTCGTTCCCTTCCAAATCTACAATGGAATAGATCTCGGTCAAGCAATCGCTATTCGTGATATAGTAGAACTGCTTTTCGGGGTCGTCCGGCAGGTAGCCTGCCTGGTTCACGCGGATGTCGCCAATTTTCAGGTTCAAGGCATCGATGTAGGCCTGGTTGAGCGTATCGGAAATGTAGGCGTTCGCCTTGAATTCTTCAGGCTTCGATCCAGACTTTGGGGTGCCAACCAGCGTATCTTTTTCGTTCACGCTGAAGTTTTTGAAGTCGTAAACCGTCCCGCCTTCCGTAACAGCGGAAGTGTCCCACGCCATCGGGTAAACCGGGCGAATTAAGTCAAACGGTGTTTCTGCGGCGAAAAGATTAATCGCCAAAATGGATGCGAGCTGTATTGTACGCATTTTTCCTCCTTTTAAACAATATTAAGTAAAATAATAAAAAAGATTGAAATTGTATTCCTCTCGTCTTTGTATATTCGCTTTGCTCATATACCAACTGCTCGGCTCAGAA
>CAMZGI010000304.1 GCA_947306305.1 uncultured Fibrobacter sp. | reverse complement strand
GCCAGCGGAACGTTCATGAACATGCTGTTGTTGGCGACACCGTTTTCGTCAACCTTGACCACGACGCTGCTCACCGAGGGCTGGCCATAGCGAGACGGAGCGAGTTCAGCCAAAGACGTGCGGATGTAAATGTTAGAACCATCAGACTGGCGGTCAGCATAGAAGAAGTGCAAATGGTGCCAAGTATCGTCAGCCCATCCAGTCAAATCAGAAGCGCCCGTGCAGTTCGTGAACGTAGCAAGAGGATCGCCAACATGGCAGCCATGGTTATTCGATGCGAGCGTGTAAATATCGACCTTGCCCGGAGCAGACAAGTGCGTACCGCCCAAATCGACCACGAGAACGCCATCCACGAAAATCCACATGTCGTCGTCACCGGCGAATTCAAAGACTTCGTGCAAAGGAACCTGGTTTGTGGCCTTGTACTTGAAGCTTGCGTAACCCATCATGGTAAATGCGTAGTTGCGGAGATGCTGCATACCAAGGTTGTTGCCCTGAGCGGAGAACGAAACAGCAGCCTGCCAAGCAGCGCTATGACCCGTGCCTGCAGAATTTACAGCACGCGGACCACCCTGATTCAGCCATTCCTTGCAAAGATTTGCAGTATTCTTGCCCATGAAGTCAGCCTGGTTTGCTGCATACTGGTAATTGTAAGGCGGGCAGAAAATCGAAAGAGTTTGCGGTTCGAACTGGTCGCACACGCCATTCGGCTGGATGGACGGGTTGCAGGGCTTGTTCATCACCCATTCTCTCGTCACAGGATTGATACTGTCGAGCGGAGAGTAACCGCCATTATTATAGTTGTAGTCGTAAATGTAGTACTTGGTGCCAGCAGGATCCTTCGGAATATCCATCGTCGTATTGACACGCTTGTTCTGGCCCGGCACGTCAGCAAACCACTGGTCAAAGAACTGGTTGTCGCAACGTTCATTCATCTTGCTGATGATAACGCCTTCGTACATGTCAGGAGAGCCATCCGTATTCTGCTTCGTAAAGAGCAAATAAGGAGACACCATGCCCGGAGTGTAAATAACAGGGTTAGCCCATTCGTTCTTGCCATTCGGGCACTTGAAACCACTCACCGTTTCCAAAGCGTTCTGGTAACCACGCTGAGTCCAACCTTCAGCCGATTTCTGCTGGCATTCGCCATATCTCAAGGTATCACCGGCAGAAACAGCCTGCAAATATGACGGCAAATAAGCATTCGGCAACATCGGAAGACCGTCGATACCAATCGGAGCGCCAACGTCTGCAAAACCGGGCTTTCCGTAAGTATTCATGTTACCGCATGTCTGGTGGTAAGGCTGGGCTGCATACCATGTGCCATCATAGCCAAAAACATTCATGGCAGCGCCAGTGGGCGACACATAGTTAAAAATATCGTTTAAATGATTAACAGCTTCTTCCGAAAAATTCTCGAAGTCTGGGTGATTTGGCTGGAAGTCACGAATGACAATATCAAGCGTACGGACATCCTGAGCTGCTGTTTGCGCCAGTGCCAAAGAGGAACCACAGGCCAGCATACCAAAAAGGACCCATTTATTCATTTTCATATATTCCAATCTCCACCTAAAACTAGGTTACAACAATTCCACCTAAATATAAACCAAATAAAATTGAATAGTGTCTCTTGATATTGCAAAATATATGTAAAAACATAATTTCTTGAGATTTTGACCCAAAAAGGGCAAGTGTTTACAGTAAATTCACGAAATTTCCATTTGTTTTTCGGTTCGGATTAGCTATTTTTCGCCCGTGAACTGGTCAATATTATTTTTCGCCCTCATGATGCTCTTGCTGTTGCGCATTTTACGCCTAAGAATTCGCGCAAACAGTACCCGTTCGGAATCTTTCAAGCGGCTTCCGCCCAAAGATCAGCTGGCAGTCCTCAAAGAATGCCTTTTGAACAACCCGTCCGAAGGAAATCTCAAGAATCTTGCAGATTTTGCCGAGCGGACTTCGCTAAAAATCGACACAGAAAGCTACCGTCCCTTTATCAAGACGCAAATCGAGCTGCACAAGCACAAGGATGCAATTGTCGAGGACAACGAACTTTACGTGGCAGAAACCGCGTGGATGGACAAGATTTTGCCCCTCGAATTTGCTGAAGCCGAAGAGTTCAAACGCGAAAACGAGCTGCAAAAGGCCATCGAACGCACCTTGGAAGGGATTGCTAGGCTGTATTCTGACGATGTAATTTTAAAGAAGCTCGGGGAACTCGCCCCAGACTACCCGCATGCGACCGAACTTGCTGAAAGTTACCGCAAGTTGATGCAGACCCGCGACGAAAGCCTCGCCGACGACAAATCCCTCGAAAAGCTCCGCAAGCTCAAGGAATCGTGGGACGACGATTTGCTGCATGTGAGAGGGTAGCGGCGTTGCCGCGGGGTTAGACGAGAGAACGGACCTTCGGTCCTATAGACGAAAGACGAAAGGGGCGGCAGAGCCGCAGTTACTAGTTACTAGAGCTTAGAGCTTAGTAGGCAGTAAAGTAGGAAGTAGGAAGTAGGAAGTAGATAGTGGTTAGTGATTAGTGGTTAGAACTTATTAGGCAGAAAGAATGAAACTAGATGGCGACGTCATTGCGGACCTGATCCGCCATCTGTCCGCCACGTTACAAAAAAAAATCACCCTATTATATATAGGGTGATTTTTTGTATCCATCGCATGGATGGAGAATCAAATTACTTGATTACTTTGCCATAGTAAGCACCGCGAGCCTTGTTGGCCTTGTTGCCTACGCTGCGGCCCTTGAGGTCATACACGCCGCGAGAGGTGTTCATGCGAATTTCGCCGGTGCGAGTATTGAACTGCCCGATGACGGTTGTCTTTTCTTCGGTTTCATCATCGTCATCGATGATAATATCGAGATTTTCAGGCAGCTGCATTGTCGAGATGGACTTTGCACCCGGGTAATTGCCCTTGACACCCTTCGCAGTTTCTGGAGCTTCGAGGTAGGCACGGAACGGAGAAATCCAAGCACCCGCGCCAGCCTTTACGAACTGGCCCACAGAGATTCCGTCCTGAGCTTCGGCAGCAAAGCCATAAATGCGACCAAGTTCAGAATTGCCAGATTCCCACTTCTTGAAGCCAAGCGTTCCCTTGAAAGCCCAACCACCCATTTCGTCGGCAGTAGTTTTATTTTTTTCAAGCGTCACAGGGCCCGAAACAGACAATTTGCCAGATTCCATCATCATCATGTAGGGTTTGTAGGCTTCGATAGTTGCTGATGCATATTTAGAATCTTCCTTATCAAAGACCTTCTTCATGCTCACAACAGTCTTGCCATCTTTTTCTTTGAGGCCGTTAAACTTGAGAACGGTCATAAGTCCGCTAAGATTATCCGTATGTACAGAGAACGGCAAGGTCAAAGTCGAGAACACGCCCGTCGCAAATTCGCGATCGAACGATACGCTAGCCACTTCGATGTTTTCCTTAATATCGAGAGCATCCGTACCATC
>CAMZGI010000303.1 GCA_947306305.1 uncultured Fibrobacter sp. | reverse complement strand
CCGCCCCCTAGACACAATTTCTATATTTACATTCGATGAAATTACCTATAGTTTGCATAATTGGACGACCGAACGTCGGTAAGTCCTCCCTCTTCAACCGTATTCTGGGCCGCAGGGCGGCCGTGGTGAGTGACCGCGATGGCGTTACTCGCGACCGTCATTACCAGAATGCGATTTACAAGGGACATGAATTTACGGTGGTCGATACGGGCGGATTTTTGCCCGACGATTCCATCGATGTCTTGGCCGACAGCGTTCGCGCCCAGATTTTTAACGCCGTGAACGAAGCCGACCTCGTGCTCTTCATGGTCGATATCCGCGTGGGCATAACCAAGCTCGACCAGCAGTTTGCGCGCCTCATCCGCAAGCTCGACAAGAAGGTGATTCTTGTGGCAAACAAGAGCGAATTGCAGGGCGACCGCCAAGAAAGCTACGAATTCCTCAAGCTCGGTTTTGGACAACCGCGTACCATCAGCGCTTTGACGGGCTATGCTTGCCTCTCGCTTTTGGACGAAGTGGTTTCTGTGCTCCCGACTCCGGTTCGTGGCGAACGCCGCGAAGAACGTCCGATCCGCTTTGCTATTCTCGGACGCCCGAATGCGGGCAAGAGCACCCTCCTCAATCGCTTGTTGAACGAAGAACGTGCCGTGGTTTCGGATATTCCGGGCACCACCCGCGACTCCATCGACTGCGACTTTATCGTTGACGGACAAAAGTTCGTGGTTACCGATACCGCAGGACTTCGCAAAAAGGCTAAGGTCGAAGACGAAGTCGAAGTCTTTAGCAACATGCGTACGCTCGAAAGCATCCGCCGTTCTGATTTGTCTGTACTCGTCGTCGATTGCACCCGTGGCATGGAAATCCAGGACTACCGCATCATTACGGAAATCCGCAAGGCGGGTAAGGGGCTTGTGGTCGTTTTGAACAAATGGGACATTCTCCCGAACAAGAACGACAAGTCGTTTGACCACATGATCAAGGAACTCCTTGAACGCGAACCGATGCTTGAATTTGTACCGATTCTCTCGATTAGCGCAAAGGAAGGTCAGCGCGTTGGCCGCGTAATTCAGGCAATCCAGACGGTTTATGCCAACTGCCGCCGTGTGCTTGGCCGTGACCGCGTCGCCGAAAGTTTTGCGAACTTCTTGCAAGAAAAGGCTCCTCCGAGCCACAATGGCCGCGTCGTCATGCTCACCCGTGCTTGCCAAATTATGGTGGAACCGCCAGTCATTGACGTGGAAACCCGCACGCCGGAGCTAGTCGATGAGTCTTACAAGCGTTACTTGCTCAAGAAATTCTACGATGAATTCCAATTGCAAGGCGCTCCGCTCCGCTTGAATTTTGATAGAAAGTTAACCCTTAGAAAGGATGAAGAACTTGAACAGTTTACTGAGTCTTCCAATAGCGTACTTGCTGGGGTCGATCCCCAGCGCCATATGGGTAGCAAAACTCGCGAAAGGTAAAAATTACGACATTCGTGATTACGGCTCCAAGAATGCGGGCCTTACCAATACATTCCGTGTGCTTGGCTGGAAGCCCGCGCTTCCTGTCGTTTTTATGGATTTGCTCAAGGGATTTTTTGGACCGTTTATCGCTCAAAAGATGTGCGAAGCTCAGGTGGCTGCCGGTGGTGCTGATTACAGTGCTTGGGTGCCGCTTGTCGCAGGTCTCCTCGTGATTTTGGGCCACAGCTTCACATGCTTTGCTGGCTTCCGTGGCGGTAAAGGCGTGCTTGCGACCCTCGGCGTGTTCCTTGCGATTTCGCCCCTGACGGTTCTTTCGGCATTTGCCCTCTGGATTATCCTTACGGTTACGACCAAGTATGTGTCTGTCGGAAGCATCTTTGCAGCAGGACTCCTTGGAGTTCTCTCCATCTACGGTTTTGTTTGCCCGGAATACTACTTCGAAAGCATCAACCTCGGTCAGATGATTCTCGCTGTGATTGTGGCCGTGTTCGTGATTGTGAAGCACAAGTCGAACATCAAGCGCCTCCTCAACGGTACCGAAAACGGGTTTGGAAGTAAGAGGAAATAGACGAAAGAACGGGCGAAGCCCTACAGACGAAAGACGAGAGAAGTGTCACCTCGGCTGACTTGGTTAACGTTTGTGGCGGACTTGATCCGCCATCTCGCCTGATAGTCATCCTGAACGAGGTGACGAAGACAACCTTAAAAGGCGAGAGTCGCAGCCATGCTTGCATGGATATGACCGAGCCTCAAAGGTTGGGGCGACGCCCCATCCAGTGGCATTTACTCTTGCACTTCATTCCACTTCGTGGAATCTCCATTACATTTTTTGTCGAATGATGGCTGCTTTGCTCTAAAATATTGTAGATTATATGCGAAAACGAGTGATTAGTAAACAGTGAGTTTTTCATTCCTAACCACCAACCACTAGCCACTAATCACCAATCACTTTTTACTAGGAACTGAAGAATGAAAGTTACAGTTTTAGGTACTGGCGGCTGGGGCCTTACGCTTGGCCAAGTTGTTTACGAAAACAAGAATGAGCTCACTTTTTGGACCAATTCTCAAGCCGAAGTGGATTTGCTCTCTACCGAGCACCAGTACAAGGACAAGCTCCCCGGCGTTATTTTCCCGGCCGATTTCAAGTACACCACTGATATGCATGCCGCATTGAACGGCTGCGACATGGTTTTGATTGTTGTTCCGTCCCAGTTCATGGCTGGAGTTGCCGCAAATCTCGGCTCCTGGACTCCGGAAAAGGGCAAGGAACCGATTGTTGTCTGCGCTACGAAGGGCATTCTCGAAGGCACGGACCAGCTCATGAGCGAAGTCATCCTCGAAAAAGTTCCTTGGTTGACCGAAGACAAGATGGTTGCTTTTAGCGGTCCGTCTCACGCCGAAGAAGTGAGCCGCCACGTGCTTACCGCCATTGTCGCTGCTTGCGTGAACGAAGAATCCGCAAAGATTGTGCAGAAGGCGATGAGCTGCTCTTACCTCCGCGTTTATACCTCTACGGATATCGTTGGCGTAGAACTCTGCGGTTCCGTCAAGAACGTGATTGCTATTGCTTCCGGTGTGCTTTATGGTCTCGAAGCTAGCGGCAAGTTCAAGATTGGCGACAATACCCGTGCCGCTATCCTCACTCGCGGTCAGGCAGAAATGTGCCGCTTGGGCAAGGCCCTCGGTGCAAAGTCCGAAACATTTGCAGGCCTTGCCGGCATGGGCGACCTCATTGTGACGTGCCTTTCTCAGCATAGCCGCAACCGCTACGTGGGCGAACACATTGGTAAGGGCGAAACGCTCGATCAGGTGCTTGCTGGCATGAAGATGATTGCCGAAGGCGTGCCGACTTGCCGCAGCACTCGCGCTCTCGCCAAGAAGCTCGGTGTCGAAATGCCGATTGTCGAAGCAGTCTATCAGATGCTCTTTGAAAACCGCAAGGTCGAAGATGTGGTCAAGGAAATCTGGGGCCGCGAACTCAAGGCCGAAAACTGGGCATAA
>CAMZGI010000302.1 GCA_947306305.1 uncultured Fibrobacter sp. | reverse complement strand
TAAACGCTAGACGGACCACCACTGTAAATGATGCCCTTCACGCCTTCGAGTTCAGAGACCGGGGCGGCAGGGGAGTGGATTTCGGTAAACACGCCCAAACGGCGCACACGGTTAGCAATCAGGTGGGCATACTGCCCGCCAAAGTCCAAAACGGCAATCGTATCAACGTTTTTCATACAGTGCAAAAATAGAAAAATAGGCTAAGTTCTATTTATACTTCTTCAGGACGACAACGCCATTGTGACCGCCGAACCCAAGAGAGGCGGAAACCGCAACGTCGATGTTCCCTTCGACACCCTTGTGCGGCACATAATCGAGGTCGCATTCAGCATCGGGATTGTCGAGGTTGATGGTGGCGGGGTAGAACGAGTCGCGGATGGCAAGTGTGCTGATAATCGCTTCGATAACGCCTGCGGCTCCGACGCAGTGACCGGTCATGCTCTTGGTGCTGGACACCTTGATTTTGTAAGCATGTTCGCCGAGGGCAATCTTGAGCATTTGCGTTTCGGTGAGGTCGTTCAAGTGCGTGGATGTGCCGTGGGCATTGTAGTAATCGACTTCAGTCGGGGCTACGCCAGCATCTTTCAAAGCCTTGGTCATGGCTTTGGCGCAGATTTCTCCACCCGGACGCGGACTCGTGATGTGGTAAGCATCGGCAGAAGAACCGTAACCGGCGACTTCGGCGTAAATCTTTGCACCGCGAGCCTTGGCGTGTTCGAGTTCTTCGAGTATAAGGATAGCACCACCTTCGCCCATCACAAAGCCGGAACGGTCTTTGTCGAATGGGCGGGAAGCCTTTTCTGGTGCATCGTTGAATTTATCGGTAAGAGCGTGCATGCCCGCGAAGCTCTTGATGGAATAGTCCGTGATTGCACTTTCGGAACCACCAGCGAGGCAAACGTCCAAACGTCCAGAACGAACCGCGTCCAAGGCGACGCCGATAGCGTCCGTGCCGGAGGCACATGCGGTGCAGACTGTCCAAGCAGAACCAGTGATGCCAAGAGCAATTGAAACGTTCGCGCAAGCTTCGTTTGCAATCAGTTCTGGCATGGCGAGCGGCGAAACGCGGCGACGGCCGCCTTCGAGGTATTTGCTGTAAGTTTCTTCGACAACGTCTTGTCCGCCAAGACCGTTACCTGCAACGATTCCCGTGGTGTCTTCGGCGAGCTGTTCTCGGCTGAGGTTTGCGTCTTTGACAGCTTCGTTCGCGGCTGCGACGAGGAACTGCGTGAAGCGAGCCATGCGGCGTGCTTCCTTCGGGTCGATGCCATGTTCTTCGGGCTTGAAGTCCTTGACTTCGGCTGCTATTTTCACAGGGCAATTCGTTGCATCGAACAAAGTGATAGGGGCGATGCCGCACTTGCCTTGCTTGATGGACGCCCAAAGTTCGGGGGCTGACTTTCCTATGGGGCTAACCGCACCCATGCCGGTAATAACAACTCTTCTTCTATTCATAATACGCCAAGATAGCTTTTAATAACTCTTAATCCAACTGAAAATGGGTAAAAAAGATGCGTTTTTTCTTGCTGTGCATATAAAAAATGATATTTTGACTTTTTTATATGCAAAATAGCGGCTTAAAACGGTCAAAAAAGGTTTGAATACTGCTTTTGTTGCACTTTTTCATGGAAAAAATCCTGTTTGTGGGCTGTTTTTTGCCAAAAAATGCATATAAAATTCTGGAAAAAGCGGTTTTTATATGCATTGCGTTAAATCAGACTTGTGTAATTGCATATAAAATGAGGAAAAAGACGATTCTTATATGCATATTCGACACTCAAAAAAATTCTATTTTTACGCACACGCAAAAAAAAGAGGTTTATGGCATGATCGTCTCTTGGATGACAACGAATAAGTGTAACTTGACGTGCAAACACTGCTACCAGGATGCTGGCGAAAACAAGTCGGCGGAACTCACGACATCAGAAGCACTCAAGCTCATTGACGAGATTGCCAAGGCCGGATTCAAGATCATGATCTTTAGCGGTGGCGAACCGATGACCCGCCCGGATATCGTGGAACTTGTGGCCCATGCCCGTGAACGCGGACTCCGTCCGGTGTTTGGCACGAACGGCACGCTCATCACGCACGACCTCGCGATCAAGCTCAAGGAAGCAGGTGCCATGGCGATGGGGATTAGTGTCGATAGCATCGATCCCAAGCGTCATAACGACTTCCGTGGTCTCCCGAACGCTTTCGAACTGACCTTGATGGGCATTGAAAACTGCAAGGCGGCTGGTCTCCCGTTCCAGATCCACACGACCATCATGGACTGGAACCAGAACGAAATTTTTGACATCATGGACTGGGTCAAGGAAATCGGTGCCGTGAACCACCAGATTTTCTTCCTCATCCCGGTCGGTCGCGGTAAGGAAATCGAAGACCATGCGCTCCGCGTTGCCGAATACGAAGGTCTCCTCCGCAAGATTATGGAAAAGAGCCGCACGCTCGGCATCCCCGTGAAGCCGACTTGCGCCCCGCAGTTCCTCCGCATTGCTGACCAGCTCGACATCAAGACGCGTTACAGCCGTGGCTGCCTCGCGGGCCTCGACTACTGCATCGTAAGCCCGATAGGGAAGGTGCGTCCGTGCGCTTACATGATGGAAGAAGCGGGCGATGTTCACGATACGCCGTTTGACGAAATTTGGGCGAACGCCGAAATTTTCAAGCAGTTACGTACAAAGGCATACAAGGGCGCTTGCGGCAAGTGCAAGTTCAATGACCGTTGCGGCGGCTGCCGTGCCCGTGCCGCTTACTACCACGATGGCGACTTTATGCAAGAAGACTCTTACTGCGCCTACGGTCGCGGACTTAAGTAATGTGGGAACGCCGAATAAAATTTTTGCAGGAGTTGATTGACTCTCCATTAGATGTGTTGGGGAGTACATGGCCCTGTTTGTTATTTATGCTAATAATAACAGGAGTTCCTGTATGGCTTTCTAAAAAGAAATTTTCCGAAAGGGAAAATCTCAAGTGGAAAATTTGGTTTATTTCGCTACCTCTTTTCTGTATTGTTTGCTTCATATTTGGTTTTTGTGGTAAAAAAGCAGATAATTTTACTTTTGAGAATATCCTAGGTTGGCTGGGGACATCAATTCTGGGTTGGCTTTTGGTGATGACTCCTGTTGTTTTTTTAGGTCGTTCCTTTCGTTCAAAATGGGAAGTTTCGCCAAGTGAAGCTAGTGATAATGCGGGTGACCTTTTCGAGATGGCTTTGAAAATTGGCAAGGAAAAACGCGAAGGGAAGGATACTTCGGAATTGCAAGTCGAATACGAACAAAAAGTGAAAAATTTTGAAGAAACTGGCGATCCGAATAAAACTAATTGGTAGCGAACGGAAATGATTGATTTTATAACGCAATATCACGATGTACTTCTTTGGTTTTGCTTTGGTGTGGCGGGATTGGTAATTCCTGGTTTAATGGGGTGTGATGAATATCCGGGCAATGAATCGAAACTGTGGAAAGTTCGT
>CAMZGI010000301.1 GCA_947306305.1 uncultured Fibrobacter sp. | reverse complement strand
TTCTAGTAACTAGCCCGAAGGGCGAAGTAACTACTTCCTATCCTTCATCCAGTTGGCGACGAACTTGAGGTTGCGCGTAAAACGCACTTCCATCTTAGCTCCCGGCACTACGATAAATTCCGAAAGCCCATACTTGTCGGCATTGCTGCCCCAGTCATAGGTGTAACCCAAACGAGTCCACGGACGGGCGTTTTCGCCCTCATAAGCTTTAGCGGCATGAGCGTCGAACCAGTTCTTGAACCACATCATGCGTTCAGTATTGTCGGCATCGTTACCTTCGAACGCGGTACGCATGTCATAAGCCTTCACGTCGGGCACGTACGCCGGACGCATCAAGTCTTCCGGGCTTACCCAGAAGAACGACATGTGCGTTACGTTGGATGTTCTCGGTTCGCCAAACAACTGCTTGAATCGAAGTTCCCAATTGCGAACGCCTTCCTTGTGATCTTGGAACCACATCATGAATTCCTTGTCGTTCACGACCCACACCACGCTATCGGATGTAACCGTCCGGCCTTCTTCGAAAAAGTCTGGATTCGACGTGAGCGTCACCACCAAAAGCTTGGACTTGTCTGCATTCCAGGCGACCTTGTCGCTGAACTCGTCAATCGTCACGACCGTGAACTTTTCTTCTTCGAGAGCTTCGGAAGCATCCTTTACCGCAGCAGCAAACTTCACATCCAAGATGGAATCGCGGTTCGCCATCGAAATCGTTTGTCCTTTGTTGTCCAGCACTTCGCAATACGGGATGCTATCCGTATTCACGGCGACTTCAGCTTTAGCAAACTGCTCGCTCAGCAGATCTCCGTTATACGTAAAAAGCTTGTCGCCTTCCATAAACGAGATGACCACCTTGCAAAAGCCTTTTTCTGGAATCACGACCGACGTGGGGAATCGTTCGTTGCCAGCTCCCGTCGTGTCAAGCGACATGGTGTTCTCGTTTTCGCCGCAGGTGTATTTGTATTCCGTCAGCGTCGCAACACCCGGCTTCATTTCGCTAAAGAAAACGTTCTCTTGTTCGCTGCTAAATGCGGGCTTTACAATAATGGACTTGCCGCCAAGCGTCATCGTATGCGGAATGCCCTCGCCGCAATAATAAGCGGGCTGGCGAAACACGCCAATAATGCCCGTCTTGCCTTTAAAATTTTCTGCCTTAGAAACGCTATCGCCTCTGGTAAAAGCACAGCCTAACAAGGCAAGTGCAACAGCGCTCATCCCCACTAAAGAAAAGTACTTCATTGATTCCTCACCTTGCTAAAGCAAATTTTAATTGTACAAAAGAAATATAGTTATCTTGGATTTAATGCAAGCCGATTTCAGCGAAGCTCCACGCGTTTTGCATACAATAAATTTCCATTGATGTCAATACGGACAAAAACGGGGCGATTCCACCCAGAAATATCAATCGACGCAACCGAATTTTCAAACGAAGCGGACTTGACAACATTCCCCAACGCATCGTAAAAACGGAGCGACTTTTGACCCGCCATCGGAACTTCGACATCGAGCTTTCCGCATGACACACGCATTTGCGCTTTGGGCACCACATTCTGCACAAGCGACTCCTTGCCGCCAGACGAACTCGACGATTGCGCGGACGAACTAGACACAACAGGTTCAGCCCCCTTAGAACTAGACGACGTTACTTTTTCGGGGCATTTGTCAAGAGACTTGGATTTGTTCACCGTAAAGCACACGCGGTCATCTCCGTCGAAAACAAAGTTGAATATTCCTTCAATCTTTGATTTGCCGCTCTTGTTCGCAAATTTGAAATCCGTAAAAGACTCTTGATTTTGGCTCAACACCGAACGCACTTCGACACGCTGGTGATTGACATCGCCATTGGGATCATTACTGGAAAACACTTTATAATCGTAATCGATGTACCAAATCATAACTCCATTCTTGCCCTGCTTTCCGCTATAAGAGGAGCTTCCGATTTTAGAGTCAAACCCTACTGCTGGACGATATTCAATGAGGTAATATTCATCAGGCTGGTTCGGATTCGAGACCGCATACGCTTGCATTTTAGAAATGTTGTTCAAAACATAAACGCTGTCGGCATTTGTAATTTCAATCGGCTTAAGCCAGCCCACCGCTTCACGCTCGAACGCAGAAAAAGTCGGCGGATAGCCGCCACTCCCGTTACGCAGCCCAAGAGCCATCACGTCAAAGGGCAATGGACCAATCGTCGCGTAGCCACGAGAATCTGCGCTGTACGTATCAAAAAGCCCAATCACATGACTAAACTCGTGAACGAAGGTGCCCAGCATATTGACATCTTTAGAGCTTGTCGATGAAGCCTTGCCTTCGGCCTTTTGCGATATAAACGCGTAGCTGTTAAACTTGTAGCCATTTTTAGAATAAACTTTTTTCGCACTGTATTGCAATTTGTACTGATGATTGAAATAATTATTATTGTACGAAAGTGCATTATCTCTTGTATTCGGATGCAAAAATATAAACGGAATTTCCTTTTCATACTTGCTTGCACGTGCTTTGAAATCGGAACGTTCAACAAGAATGTCTAATGCGGATGTAATAAACGTGCCTTCATTTTTATAATTTCTAAAGTCGCTCGGGAGCGTTACAGGATAAATATCAAATGCCGGCTTGAACTGTCCGCCAGAACTTGAGACAAAGTAATCATACGCGCTGCCGTAGTTTCCATTTTCTTTAAAGCCTTGTTCATTGAACATCCTGTATATAAATGCAGAATCCAAAGATTTGAAATCCGATGTCGAAACAAGAAGCACCGGGAAATAACGTTCACCCGAAGAAAAAACTTCGGCATCGTTCGTGGAACGGATTTTAAACATTCCAGCAGAAGGACGCGCAGGAAGCATATCCGCCGAGTAAATGATTTTCTCCATACGGATGTTTTCTTCGGATGCGTAAGCAGAAAACGCGCTAAAACAAAAAGCGACGGACAATAAAGCCGATGTCATAACAACTCGTTTCACAAGAATTAATATATATCAAAATCATAAAAAAGTTACTAGATGGGGCTAAAGCCCCTCCTCTTTGGCTCGGTCATGCCCAAGCCCGCTTGGGCGCGACTCTCGCCATTCGAGTAGTCTTCGACTCCACTACGTTTCGCTCAGGATGACAACAAAACACTAAAAGGCATTTCCAAAATGATGTTCGGCATGACATCATCATTCAAATTTCTATCTTTACCCGCGTAAAACTAAAGAGGTCAAAAATGACGTTTGAAGAAATGTACGCTTTGGCTTGCCAGCGTAAGAAAGACATGCCGGAAGGCAAGGGAACTACGGAACTTTTCAAGAAAGGTCCGCATGGCATCGGCAAGAAGCTCGTCGAAGAAGCTGCCGAAAGCTGGATGGCCGCCCGCTTTGAATCGCGCGACGCCCAGTGCCTTGAACTTTCCCAAGTGCTTTACTACGTCGCAGTCATGATGGCAGAAAAAGGTCTCACCCTCGAAGAAGTGTACGCTAAACTATGATTAAGGTAGCTCT
>CAMZGI010000300.1 GCA_947306305.1 uncultured Fibrobacter sp. | reverse complement strand
TGATGGTACCGACCGACATTCTCGCAAGGCAACATTACAAGTCGCTCAAGCCTTTCTTTGATGCCGCAGGCATCCGCGTGCAACTTTTGGTCGGAGCAACTCCCGCCGCCGAAAAGAGAGTCATTCTGGGCGAACTGCAAATGGGACTTTGCAACGTCGTCATCGGAACGCACGCGTTGTTCAGCAAAGACGTTTATTTTTCGAAGCTCGGCTTTGTCATCATCGATGAGCAGCATCGATTTGGCGTGAGCCAGCGCGAAGCGCTGCTCGCCAAAGGCGACTATCCCGACATGCTCGTGATGAGCGCCACGCCCATTCCGCGAAGCCTCGCGATGACATTGTACGGGGACCTAAAGGTCATCAGCATCAAGGAAAAGCCCGCAGGGCGAAAACCCATCAAGACGCGGCTCGTGAACGCTGCCAAGCGTGAATCGATGAAGCAATTTATTTGCAAAGAAGCCGCAAGCGGAAACCTTTGCTACTGGATTGCAAGCCGCGTGAACGCAGATGGTTCGACAGGCTCACCAACAGGTTCGACCGCAGACGAAGCGGGAGCCCGCAGTGTCGATGATATCGTGAACGAGATGCAAAGCTTTATTGCAGCCTTTGGACACACCGACCCAAACATCGCAAAGCTCAAAGTCGCGGGAGTCCATGGCCAAATGGACGACGAAAAACGCGACGAAATCATCAAGCAGTTCGCCGCTGGCGAAATCCAAATTCTCGTCGCGACAACGGTTATCGAAGTCGGCGTGAACGTCCCCGCCGCAAACCTCATGGTCATCGACCAGCCAGACCGATTTGGTCTGGCGCAGCTCCACCAGCTGCGCGGGCGCGTGGGCCGCGGCAATCAAGCCGCGTGGTGCTTCTTGATGGTTCCCGAAGGCGAAGCCGCCGAAACGAGCATGGAACGCCTCTCGCAATTTGCCGCCACTGAAGATGGCTTCGAAATTGCGGAACTCGACCTCAAGAATCGCGGAGCCGGTAACCTCGAAGGCAACGAGCAAAGCGGTGCATGGGTATTCCGCTGGTTCGACTGGATTGCCGACCAAGAGCTCATTTCGCAAACGCTTGAACGTGCCGAGCACATATTAAAAGACGGTTCCGCATTCAACGAAACCGCCAAAGAAAAAATCCAAGCTTGGTATAACGAAAAGCCTTCTGCCAACGAAGACGGAGTGCATTAAGCACTCCACGTCTTAAATCAGACGCGTCATTGTCCCCACAACCAAGGCGATTAGAACAACATTTAAAATAAATATCGTCCGGCGGACAATCAAAAAGAAAATCGCTTGCCAATGGAAAATGTGATCGGTAGGATTCGAAAGTTCCTTTACAGCCAAGAACGTGTTGATAAGCCCCGTCATAACGAGCATCAAAGCCCCGACAAAATAGCCTTCATTCCACACGAGAATCGTAAGCCCCGCGCCAGCAAGCATCGCGATAATGCCAATGACAATTTCAACTCGCAAAACGATTCGCTTAAATACACGAGCCCTCATTTGGCGAGGAGTCATGCGAGCAGCCTCACGAATACTCCGTTCCAATTCTTTTTCTTCGTTCTCGGTCATTTGATTTTCTTCTTCTAAAAAGTGATTACAAAGTATATGAAGTCGTCACAGAGTAATGAGCATCGCCTCTACGCACTCCATTCAACGGGAAGCTCACATCAATCTTGTTGATCAAACGCGTGATGGACTTTGTTTGTGCAAAACGGACACCAACACCCAAAACATAAATCAAATCCTTACGCCTGATATCCTTAATCGATGCCGCCGTCTCGCCCACGCTTCCAAACGCGACAACCACAGGAGCTAGCGTCAAGATTTCAAAATCAGGGAACCAACGTTGTTCCAAATTTCCATAGACGCGAGCTTGCCCAGCATAAAATCCAGCCGGGAATCCGACAAAGCCATCGGAACCGCCAAGCGTAAGCTGGTAGCCGAGTTTTTTATCGTCATACAAATCCACAAGTCCCGACAATGCTGTCGAAAAACGAGTACTCGGATGGAAGATATATTCGCCATTCAAACGACCATAAAAGTCGTGGCGTTTGCCGTGATCCAGATAAAAGTACATGTAGGATTTCAACGTCAAATGATGGTTATCGCGTCCAAGATAAAGATCCGTCCAGAAATCCAAACGGATATCGTTATCGTCGGCACCGAGCTGTTCGTAATTCTTTGAAAGCTGAGCCTTGAGCGTGTATCCTTTGTCTATGTCTTCGGTCCATCTGACATTGTGGAAATTTTTGATTTTCTCGTAACGCAAATTAGAATACGTTATATAGAATCCAAGGCGAGAATCCCGATGATCAGGCAGCCAGTCATTGTATGCCACGCTGGAATCCATCCTATAAGTCGTCAAATTGTCGTCCGTAAACACATGGCGATAAAGAGTTCCTTTTTTTGCAGATTCATATTGATAATCGTAAGACGCGCCGACATAGAATTTGCGAGTCGTACCACCAAACGAGCGCCCAAGCCTAAAGCTAAGCGAATCGCTGATAAAGTCCTCGACCGTCATAAGCTTCAGAGATTGCTTGCTGTTAAAGCGAGGCCGAGAATTCAAGTATTTGTCCGTTGCAATCGAATCAATTTCGCGTTCGCTCTTATTCTTGTAAAGCTTGTCGTCGCGAACAGTTTGCACTTGAGCGAGGAAGGTTTTATCTTGTTTATAGTCATAAACATTTGCCCCCGAAGGGAGCTCGCCACGACCGTAGAAATAAGCGTTGCGTTTATTCTTTAAACCTTCAAGAGTATAAGCCCACTGGTTCACGCTGCGGCTAAGGAACGGCACATACATCTTCCAATGGGCTAGGTAACCGTCCGTATTGTAGCTGTACAAGAAATCCAAATGGTTGTAACGGAAGAGGAAATGCGGGTCGCCATATTCCACCTGCCACATGTCGCGGAATTCATCGTGTCCAAAGTAAAATCCGAGTTTTTGACCAAGACCGAGGAAGTTGCTTTCTTGAACGCCAATGCCCCAAACCAAGTTATCGTAACTCCACTCGCTCCCCGAAAAGCCGATAGCAAAAGGAATCGTCAACGTCCAGTTATCGCTCGTCTGAACATCGACAAAATTCTTGCCATCCTCGTTAGACACTGTAATATTTGCATCCGAGAGGAATTTCTGGTTGCGCAAGAAACGCTCCGATTCCAAAAGCAAGTTCAAGTTGACAATATCGCCTTTGTCAAAAAGCAAAAGCTTGCGGACAGTCACTTCGCGGGTTTCGATATGCACCCAGTTCAAGATGTCATACGCCCAGCGATCGTATTTCGTATGGGCTTTAGAATCGTCAAAAGCATCGCCAATGTGGTAGCGAATCTCGTCCACGCGGAACACGGCATTGGAATCCACAGCATCTTTAGACGCGACAGAATCAGCAGAAGCACCGGCTAAAGCGGCAAAAGACGCAGAGGCAAAACATAACAAACTAAATATCAAATTTTTCACGCAAATAATATACAAAATTAGAACTTAGA
>CAMZGI010000299.1 GCA_947306305.1 uncultured Fibrobacter sp. | reverse complement strand
ATTCTCGACCGCTTGGAAAAAGAGCAAAAAGAAGCCTTGGCTCTTGACGAAAAGACTGTTGACAAAGTGGCTCCCGGCGAACAACAGCCCGAAGTGGATCACAAGATGGAAGAGAAAAATTCCACCAAGGGAACAGCAAACGGAGAATTCTACCGCGATGCAGGCAAATGCTCTGGTGGTGATGGCGGCCTTATCAGCTACGAATTCGAGACTAACAGCGAAGATTCCCTGAGCCTCATGGTGCGTTACTGGGGCAACGAAGGCTGCACCCGCACATTCGATATCTCGATTGACGGCGAAAAACTCACGACCGAAACGATTTCGAACCGCTGGAAGAAGGACGAGTTTGTGAACGTCACATACCCGATTCCAGACAAGATGATTAAGGGCAAAAAGGTTGTTCGTATTTCGTTCTCGGCAAGCTCTGGAATGGTCGGCGGAATTTATGGCATTCGCCTCCTCCGCAACAAACCGAAGCCGGAAACTCCTGTGAGTGTCAAACCTGTCGCGTCCGTGAATTCTGGATTGCGTGTGCGTGCAACATCGCAAACGCTCCAAATTGAATCGGCACAACCGCTCTCTGAAACTATGAGTGTGAAAATTTATTCGATGGACGGGCGCCTAAAACTCTCGCAAGTTCTCGCTGCTGGCACAAGCCATTTCGATGTAGATATTGCAGAGCTTAATAACGGTAATTACATCGTTCGTCTTTACGAAAATGGGCTTCCTCGCGGCTACACGTTATTTAATAAAGCGATTATGAAGTAATGGAATCTGTTGTGTTCCTAGCTACGTTACATGTAAAAATTGCACAGCCGTTTTTCGTAGCTCCTTTATTTGAGTATATTATTGCATTGAAGGAGCTTCTTATGATGTGCATGTCCCGTAAAATTTGTAAGTTGTTAGTCTTTTTGTTGCTCGCAATCTCTTTAGCTGATGCGAATACCATCACTTACATTTTGAACGGTGGTGTCAACGACCCCGATAATCCCACAGCTTACGGCAACGATGCTTCTAAAAAAATTGAATTGAAGCCAGCGACACGCGATGGCTATGTTTTTTTGGGGTGGTATGTGGAGCCAAACAAAGAGTCTGTTTCCCCAAATACGAATTTTGAAAGCCATTATAAGGGGTATTCTGAGTCTTCTATAGCTCGGTCTCTCGGTAATTTCACCGTTTATGCGAGGTGGGGGCTCGTGCCCAAAACGCCGTCAAAAGATGACCGCGGCTGTTACTTGGTTCACGATGCCGAAGAGCTCTATGGGTTTAGGGAAGCTTATGATGCTGAAAAACGTGCTACATACACTGAAAATATTTTTGCTTGCGTTTCGCTTCAAAATGATATTGTTGTGAACAAAAACCTTTTGGATGGTGATGGAAATTTAGCTACAGATGATTACGTATGGTGGCAGCCTTTGTACTTCCTGGGGACATTTGAAGGCAATGGTTTTACGATATCGGGTTTGAGGGGTGAAGGCGGCCTATTTGAAGAATTACGTGGAAAAAGTATTGTTAGAAATCTAGGAATCAAGGACTCTTATTTTTCAGCGAATACGGCTGGAGGCTTAGTTGGAACTATTGAAGAAGGAGCATGGATATACAACGTTTATTCTGAGGCTTCTGTTCATGGAGTTGAATATGCGGGGGGCTTAGTCGGTGCCGAACCTGTAAACGTGAATTGTCTCTTGTGTGCTCGTGGTTTATCGACTTCGCGTGTCCGTGCTTTGGATGTTGATTACTCCAAAGTTTCTGCGATTGAAAACGCTTATAGTTTAGGCGTTGTCGAAGGTAAAACCGTTGGCGGAATTGTGGCGAATATGAATACGGCCGTTTTGCGCAATGTCTTTTTTGCCGGAAAGTTGCAAGGGACAAAATCGGATTGCATTGTAGCCGTGAAGGATTATGTTTGTTCCCCGAGGGATTCAATCTTTGTGATTGAAAATGCTTTGTGCATGGATTCTAAAAAAACGTCTGTTTCTAAAGCGACTTCGCTAAGCAAAGAACAATTTGCGGATGGAACCGTGCTTGAAATTCTTTCGAAAGGTGATGGTTTGCGTTGGACTCAAAAAATCGGTACGGATTCGCATCCTGTTTTTAATGGAGTTAAAGCCGAAATCCGCTATGTGTTGAATGGCGGTGAAAACGATGAAAAGAATCCGAGTTATTTTGCTTTGGGCGACAAGTCGTTTGCTTTAAATGATCCGCACAAGGCAAATGACGTGTTCGAAGGTTGGTTTTCTGATAGTGCGTTTAAAAATAAGATAGATTCCATTGATACTAGAAATTTGGACGAAAGAGTTTTATTTGCAAAATGGAAAAGTCGTTATATAATTACTTTAAAAACAGGAAAATATCGTAGTATTTATGGGAATCGCTATTGCGATGGTTCGTGTGAAATTGAATGGTCGGCAGATTCTTCTGCGCTTGTTTTAAAAGAAGCGAAAGTGGACGGGTATTCTTTTGAAGCTTGGTACGCGGATTCTCTTTTAACGCAAAAGATTACGGAAATTCCTGAAAATAATACAGAAGATATCACCGTGTATGCCAAGTGGACTCCGGTCGTATATACGATAACGTATCATCTAGTTGGTGGCGTAAACCATCCCGATAACCCGACAACATATACGGTTGTTAGTGGGGTGCTTAAATTAAAAGATCCAACTCGTGAGGGTGCTGTGTTTTCGCATTGGCGGATAGAAAATTCTGTTTATTGGGGGAATCCGCTTTCGGCTCCGCCTACTGATAAAGATTATTATGCGCAGTGGACTCCTATTCCTCAAGAACCGATAAAGAATTCAAATGGGTGTTACCTTATTTACACTAAAGAGGAATTGTATTGGCTTGCAAAATCCGCCGATAAAAAATCGTGTGCGTCACTCCAGAAAGATATTGTTGTCAACGAAAACTTGTTAAAGGATTCTACGCTGAATCTTGATACGAATAGTTATTTTGCTTGGAATCCGATAACGTCTTTTGAAGGTTCTTTTGTGGGGAATGGGCATTCCATTTCTGGTTTGTATCTAAATTCCAATGATACTTATGATGAGTATAAATATGGGTATCTGTTTAGGAATGCTCAAAGGGATGCTAAAATCGATAATTTTGAAATAAAAGATTCGTATTGCAATGGCATTGTAAAAAGCCGCGTTATTGGGCAGGCTCCAATCAATAATTGGGGAGCTCTTCCGAAAATGGAGCTGAAAAGTGCATGGAGTCTTGTGGTAAATGGGAAAAGTGTCGCGATGTCGGGCCTTGTGCCGGGCAAGACGCTCCTTGTGATGGATATTCAGGGACGAGTCCTTCGCAAACAGGTGACCGAATCCTCGGTGACTCTCGATTTCCCCCATTCTGGCCGCTACCTTATTCGCTACGGCATCGATACCCGTCCTGTAATTATCCACTAGCGCTTTCTCGTACAAATCTGTCGCTTTGGCCCTTCGGCAAGCTCATAGAGCCCATAAAGACTTTTATGGCTCCTATCGGTCGTGCCCTCCCTCCAAGATGAC
>CAMZGI010000298.1 GCA_947306305.1 uncultured Fibrobacter sp. | reverse complement strand
TTCAAGTTGGCGCGATTATAGCTTAGTCAAAGTGAAATCGATACGACTACTTAGTCAAAAAAAATAAAAGATAACTATGACCACTGCTGAAGTATTAATCAAGTCCCTAGAATGTGAGGGTGTCAAATATATTTTTGGAATCCCCGGCGAAGAAACTCTGGAAATCATGGAGGCTATTCGAAAATCGTCTATCAAGTTCATTACAGTCCGTCATGAGCAGGGTGCTGCTTTTATGGCCGATGTGTATGGTCGCTTGACAGGGAAGGCGGGCGTGTGCCTTTCGACCCTTGGTCCGGGTGCTACAAACCTTGTGACTGGCGTTGCCGACGCGAACTCCGATGGAGCTCCGCTGATTGCAATTACGGGTCAGGTTGGGACCGAGCGAATGCATTTGACGAGCCATCAGTATCTGGATTTGGTGAACATGTTTACTCCGATAACAAAGCGAAGCAAGCAGGTTGTTCGCCCCGATACAGTGAATGAAATTGTACGCATTGCGTTCAAGTATGCTGAAATGGAAAAACCAGGAGCGTGCCATATTGATTTGCCTTGTAATATTGCTGCGATGGACGTGGAAGGAGTGGTGGCCCAAACACCATTAAAGCATCATCGTGAAAATACGGTGTATGCTAGCACGGATGCAATTCTAGCTGCGGGTGGCGTTTTTGCGACAGCCCAGCGTCCCGTGATTCTTGTGGGGCATTCCGCAGTGCGGAACAATGCGTCCAAGGCGTTGACTGCGTTTGCGTCTGCATCGAAAATTCCCGTGGTGTGTACCATGATGGCTAAGGGCGTGGTGCCGTACGACAACAACTACTTTATGGGGTGTATCGGCTTGCCGCAAAGGGATTACCCGAACATTGTCATGGAGCAGGCTGATCTTGTGATAGCCGTAGGCTACGACGTTGTGGAGTACGCCCCTGCAAAGTGGAACCCGAATGGCGACAAGAAGATTATCCATATCGACGAAACGCCAAACCATGTGAACAAATTCTATCAGCCCGAAGAAGAAATCATTGGCGACATTTCTGCGTCTTTGGATGCTCTTGGCAGCGTTTGTCCGAACACTTGGGAACCGGAATGGGCTATGGAAATTCGAGAAATGATGATTGCGGAACATTCGCGTTACGACCATGACACGAGTTTCCCGCCTACGCCACAGAAAGTGCTTCATGACATTCGACTTGTCATGGGTGAGGATGATATTCTGATTTCGGACGTGGGTGCGCACAAAATGTGGATTGCCAGGCAATACAATTGCCTCCATCCGAACACTTGCATTATTTCTAACGGATTTGCCACGATGGGGATTGCGGTGCCCGGAGCCATTGCTGCGAAACTCTTGAATCCCAAAAAGAAAGTCTTGGCGGTCACTGGCGATGGCGGCTTTATGATGAACAGTCAGGAATTAGAAACCGCTTACCGCGAGAACATCCCGTTCGTGACGCTAATCTTTACTGATGGCAGCTACGGCCTTATCAAGTGGAAACAGGAAGAACGTTATGGAGAAAGTTTCTCGGTCAATTTTACGAACCCAGATTTTGTGAAGTATGCAGAATCCATGCACTTGAAAGGCTACCGAATCGAACGCACCGAAGATTTAATCAGCACTTTGAGGAATGCGTTCCGCCAGAATGTGCCCAGCATTATCGAGTGCCCTGTGAATTACTCCGCGAACATGGAACTCACGGAATATTTGAAAAACTTGAAAATATAAGGGGGATCTTATGGGATATATCAATACTCTTTTCACGGGACAATCGGAAGTATCTGGTGTCGCTGTCTCCGAATGCTCCCATTATCTTTCCATTGACAGCATATCGGGGCATCCCGCCGTTTATCGCCATTTAAAACCCTGCGGTAATGTTGAAGAACATAAAACGCAGAAACAGAATTTACAAATATAGCCTCCACCATCCCAAACAATAAAGAGTCGCCGGTCGCAACCCGACGGCTCTTTTCTGTATAAAAAACGAGAGCCGAAATTATCATTCGACTCTCAAAATTTTAAACAGTTCTAATAGCTATTTTGCCGTCATGGCGGACCTGATCCGCCATCTAGATGGATTCCGCCTTGCTTTTAACAGGGAATGCGATGTTTTTAAGACAAATTTCTGCCTTTTCTAAGCAGTAGCGCAAAGAACGGGGGAAGTCTTCGGACAAAAGCAGAAATTCTGCTACGTTGTGCGGAGTCACGTTGGAATTGCGGCGGTGGAACATTTCGTAAGCGCCGACGCTTTTAAGCACGTGATGTGCGTCACGTGCTTATAGAATGGACAAACCGTAGATACAAAGGCCAAAGCCAATTATACCGAAAAAGCCTGTTATTGACCAAAAAGATAATTTTTCATCTTTTCGTATTAACGCAATTACTGTTCCTCTGAGTTTTAATAAAATCTGTCCATCGATTAGATTGCTTAATGCAAATGCTAAAGAGCCAAGTCCCCATAAAATATATGCTGTGGGAGTGTAAGAACCATTGACGTTGCTGGCTACGCCCGCCACAAACAAAAGTAAACTTGAGAATCTTAAGAGTAATGAGGTTAGACTGGAATTGTTGAGATATTCTTCGCTAAGTTTATTGCTCCGTTTTTCTATTGGCAATATGGAATCTTTATCGCCGGTGAGTTCTATAATTCGATTTTCAACAATTTTGATTCTTTCTGGTGAATCGTCTGCTTTGAAAACATCATCGCGAATTACGTAAAGTATGTCGTGTAATTCTTCAAGCGGAAGCTCTCGTATTTTGTTTTCGTAATCTTTAAGATATTCTTGTGAAAAAGCCATAAATGGAAAATACAAAATTTTTTTTCAGAATATGTTTTTATAAAAAAAACGAGAGCCGAAATAACTTCGACTCTCAAATTTTTTGCGGTTCTAGTAACTAGGAACTACCAAAGCAAGCACAGCTTGTAATTAAGTGGTTTGCAGTAGAATTTTCCTAACCACTAACCACTTCCTACTGTTTACTTTTGCTTAGGCATCTGCACGGAGATGTGGATGTCCTGCAACTGCTGGAGGTCCACTTCGCTCGGGCACTGGTCCATCGGGCTAGAAGCGCTCGTGTTCTTCGGGAACGCGATGTAGTCACGGATAGATTCTTCACCTTCCATGGTAGCGACAACGCGGTCGAGACCGAAGGCGAGACCACCGTGCGGAGGAGCGCCGTACTTGAATGCATCGACGAAGAAGCCGAACTTGGTCTTCACCTGTTCTTCGGAGAGGCCGAGCAAGCGGAACACCTTTTCCTGAACTTCCGGGTTGTGAATACGGATAGAACCACCGCCGATTTCCACACCGTTAAGAACAAGGTCATAAGCTTCGGCGTTGCAATCCTTGAGGTTGCCGCTGAGCATCATGTCCAAATGTTCCGGAAGCGGGTTGGTGAACGGGTGGTGCATAGCCATGTAGCGGCCTTCGGTGTCGCTGTATTCGAACATCGGGAATTCGGTAATCCACACAAATTCACGCTTCTTCGGATCGCGGAGACCCTTGATACGGGCGACTTCCAAGCGGAGCTG
>CAMZGI010000297.1 GCA_947306305.1 uncultured Fibrobacter sp. | reverse complement strand
ACTCACGACCTCTTGCTCCCGAAGCAAGCGCTCTACCAGGCTGAGCTATATTCCGTTTTGTCTTGACGGTTCGTCGTTGACGTGCCCAATTATAGTTAATTTCAATTGAAATTTAAAGGGGTCCGTGCAGAAAAAAGTGAATTTTTTTGATTATTTCTTCTTTTTTGCGGGTTGTGGGTGGGGCTTGCCGATTTTCATGATGCTGGAACCGGCGTTGTCGGGTTCGACTTTGTAAAATATGACGCGATTTTTCCATTCGGAGCGGACTTTGCGGTCGATGATGCGTTTGACGTTTCCGTATTCGGGGTTGCCGCCGCCATGGATGACTCGCAAAACGCTGAGTCCTGCAATAAGGAGGTCGTCGATGCGGCGTTCTACGGCTTCTGCGGCTTCTTCGGAGGTGAGCCCGTGAAGGTCGATTTCGTCTTCGGGGTTGGGGAGTTCCCAAGCGGCGGGGTTGCGGCGCATTTTTTTGCCACGGACGGTGCGTGATTTGGGGTTGGCTTCGGCTTCAGCCTCGGCTTGGATTTCTGCAAGTTCGTCCTTGTCTTGCATGGGATGGTTTTTCATCCACTCTATTTGGAATTCTTCTTCGGCATTTAATGGCATAATCGTTCCTTTAGTCCGCAAATGTAGAAAATTCTATATTATTGCATATGAAAAACATCTGTTTTTACTTGCTTCCGCTTTGTTTTTTTATTTGTTCCTGCGGTGATTCCGATTCGCCATCCATGCCTGATATTGCCGAAAATGTGCTAGAAAGCAGTTCTTCGGTGCAGGAGCCGCTTTCGAGTGGAACTTCGTCTATTGCGGTATCTTCGTCGTCAAAGAAAAAGGTTTCTTCGAGCAGTAGTTCTGTGCGCGAGGCTCGTTCGTCGAGTGTTTCAGAGTCGTCTTCGAGTCGGCAAAAGTCGTCTTCAAGTTCAAATGTTTCGTCTTCTAGCACGAAAAATTCATCGTCAAGTGTTTTACGTTCGTCTTCTAGCGTGCAGGCGGCTTCGTCCAGTTCTTTGCCCACGAGCAGCGAGAGCGCTCCCGAAGTGAGCTCGTCGTCGGTTGAAGCTTTGTCTAGCGAAGCGGTTTCAAGCAGCAGCGTATTTTTTGAACCTCCAGAAGGCTCAGTGAATAATCCCAAGTCCTTGACGTTTGAAGAGGTTTATGCGAACTCCAAAGAATTTCTTTTGCAGAATTTTTTTGCTCAAGACTCGATTGAAATTGAATACTCGATGGAAATGAGCAAGATATCGAGCTATGCAAATGAAGTTAAGTATATAAGCAATGGAAAAAATCATTTGTATTTGTTCCTGTCAAACGAAGTGGGTGTTCTGGAACCTGTTTCGGTGGCATTGAAATTGCAGAACAAGCCGACTAAGAGAATCGTCCGGGATTCTGTCCGAAAAGTCGTGTTGCTGACGGATAAAAAGTCTCAAAAGGAAAAGGAATCCTTTATTTTGACCACCTCTGAACGGTACAAGGATTCTATAAGGACGGAATATGGAATGTGCGTTCCTTTTATGCTGGATTCTGGAACTTGGCAACAGCCTGTTCAAATTACGGATGAATTGTTTGAATTGAAAAATGATTTAGGCCGCACGGCTTATTATAATTTGTCTAAAAAGTCGATTGAAGCCGTTCACTGGATTGAGACGAATGAAGACAATGTGACTGTAGAATCTGTCATTCGCTATTATTTTGGTGATGATGGCTATGTAAATATTTATACGATGGATGTTGAATCTAGAAAAGCCGGAAGAACAGCGGGAGCTTCTGTTAAAACGGAAATAAAATCGCGTAAATCAGGGACGGTTATTCCCGAAGAATGGTTTGATTTTTAGCCTTTAGTTATTGCCTGCTTTAAAATTTCCGTGGTAGTTCCAGCTCCATTGCTCGGGATGGTCCGCAATCCAATTTTCAACTTCGTGCGCAATGTCGGTCACTAGGTCGCCGGTCGAACCGTATTTAGGCGGGTAATATTTCTCGAAGTGGATGACGATTTTTTTGCGTTGTTTGCGGCTGTCGTTTTCGGTCCAAGTGCGGAACGTGACGATGCCTGCGCCCATGTCGTTCACTTTTTGGGGGAGCCGCAAGTAAAGTGTGGAAGGCTGGCCGAATAGCGAAACGGTGTTCCCTTTGGTGCGCTTGCCTTGATCGACGACCATGGCGAGGATTCCTTTGGTGCGGAAGAGTTCGCGGATGAGGCGGCCTGTTTCGTCGGGATGGTATTCAGTCAGGTGCGGATCGCTGCGGAGTTCTTTGAGCACGTCGCGGAACGCGGTGTCGCCGACAGAGTCGGTGATGAGGTGGACGTGTTCGCTGTAGCGGCAGAGGCTGCGGTGCAAAAGTTCAAAAGCCCCTTGGTGGATGCTGATGGCGGCGATGGGGGTGTTGTTTTTGGCACATTCTCCGATTGCGTCTCGGATGATGTGCTCGTTTTCAAAGACGATGCTGTCTGTGGTGTTTTTGATGCGGGCTAGTCCACGGTAGGACTCAAGGGCGTTCCAGAAGATTCCTTTGAATACATCGCGAGCCGTTGTGCTTTGTAATGGGGTTTTACCGCGTATGTCGTATTTCTTTGCTGCTTCAAGATGCTTTTCCACGCGTCCGTAAGCGCGCTTCTTGTGGAGTGCCTTATAGACGGGGAATGCAATGAAAAAAAGGAACGAGTAGAAAAAGTCCGGCAGCCGGAGCAAAATGAAAAGTAAAACTCTGTATGTAATAGATTTTACTTTGTACATGGTGGCTGTTTTTTTGTTATTCCCGTCCCGGCTCGTGGGCTGGGATAAACTCCGGCGGGCATCTACTTGTTTTCTAAGTTCTGCCAACTAAGTTCTACCAACTGTGCCGAAGGCGCTATTCCTCAAACTCAAGAATATTCCTGCCGAGTTCGCGGTCGAATACGCTCTGCTTGAGCCCTTCGCCAGCGTAGCTAATGGTCGGGGAGATTTCGTAGAGCTTGCCCGGATTGATTTTGACGTGAGCCTTGATGAGCCAATCGCGGTGGAGCTTGCCTATCATCGTGCGAGCTGTCTTCGGAGAATCGTTGCCTTCGGCATTCTTGACGGGGCTGAATTCTTCTTCGCGGACAACGCCAAACGGGAGCATGGAACCGAGCTGCGGGAATGCGTCAAAGAGGAACTGCTCGAACTTGAAGCATTTCTCGATTCCGCAAACGGTTTTGCGAGCTGTGTGCCACGGGAGTTTGCTTGTCTGCAATTTACGCAGACCGCTGATTTTAAACAAATGAATTGCGATGTTGCCGCCGTCGAACGTGAGGCTTCCATCGGCGTTTGTCATGTCGCGGAAGTTTTCGGGAAGGTCGCTGTATTCTACGACACCCGGCTTTTTGTTCTGGAATGCGAAAATGCCGACTTTTTCGTTGGGCCCTGCTTTGTGGACGACCTTGGAAGCGCTGAGCATGTTGCCGTTTTCGGCGAGTGCTCCGATAAATGCCGGGTCGCAAATGCGGCAGAGGGCGTTATCGACACTGTAGAGGAACACGTATTGAACGCCGCGTTCTACGAGCCAAGCGAGCGTTCCGC
>CAMZGI010000296.1 GCA_947306305.1 uncultured Fibrobacter sp. | reverse complement strand
CTTGGATGGACTCCCACAAGCCGGGCGAAAACGGCACCACGATTGGCGAAGCTGTTGCTCCGAAGAAGAAGGCTTCCAAGAAGAAGGCTGAAAAGTCTGAAGAAGCTGAAGCTTAATGAAGTTGACAGTGGTTAGTAAACAGTAGGCAGGAATAGTTAGGCGGCAACGCCGCGATTATTAGACCTGACCACTAATCACTAACCACCAGCCACTAAAAACTCCCTTGGGTAAAACCATGGGAGTTTTTTTGTGTCATCCAGAGCAACGCGAAGGATCCTGTCAAGTCTCGTTACGTGTCACCCTGAGCGAAGCCCGTAGGGCGAAGTCGAATGGGTCTGGTTAAGTTATCCTGATTGTTAGCTATTGTCCGCTATTTAAGGAAGTTGTCTAAATTTTTTTTAGATAAATTGTAAAATTTAATTTGTGCTGTATTTTTATAAAGGAAATATGTTATAATTTATATTCAAATTTATTTCTAAATGAAGGAGAAATATTATGAATAAAAAATATTTATTCAATTCGTGTATGCTTTCTACAGGTATTTTTGCCTTGATGGGAGGCTTGTATGGTTGTGGCGATACAACAAACATTACAGAATCTAAAAAGATAGATACGGTTACATCCTTTAAAAAGCTTGCGGAATGCGGTGACGAAAACAAGGGTGAAGAGGTGTATGTAAAGGATTCCGCTGCCCTCTATATCTGTGTTGATGATTCTTGGGTAGCTGTAACATCTCATGCTCAGAAAGGCGAAAAGGGGGATGATGGTGAAAAAGGCGACAAGGGTGATAAGGGGGAAAAGGGTGATAAAGGCGATAAAGGAGAAAAAGGGGATAAGGGTGAAAATGGTGCTGATGGTGAAAATGGATCGTCTTGCACTGTGAAAGCCTTGAAAGATAGTTCGGGAGTTGAACTGTCTTGTGATGGAAAGGTTGTTGCGACAATCAAGAATGGTGTAAATGGTTCAAATGGTAAAAATGGAACGTCTTGTACAGCGAAGAATCTGAAAGATGGTTTGGGTGTTGAACTGTCTTGTGATGGAAAGGTTGTCACAACGATCAAAAATGGTGAAAATGGAAAAAATTGTTCGCTGGAAGATGATGGCAAAGGCTCTGTAAAAGTGAAGTGTGGAGACGATGAGGAAATGCTTTACAAGGCTGTTTGTGGTAATAAGCCATATAATCCTGAGAAGCAGTTCTGTTATGAAGCGGAACTTTATGATTGTAATGGTAAACCATATAATCCCTCAAAAACACTTTGCGATACTCGTGATAATAAAGAATATAAGGTTGTTACTATTGGCACGCAAACTTGGATGGCCGAAAATCTTAACTATGCGGATAGTGTCAAAACTCCTAGTTTGCTGAAGCGTTCTTGGTGCTATGGGAATAAATCAGAAAAATGCGATGAATATGGGCGACTTTATACCTGGTCCGCTGCAATTGATTCTGTGACTCTCTATAATAAAGGAAAAGGAGTGATTTGTGGTGATGGAAGAACTTGTAATCTTCCCGAAAATGTTCAGGGAATTTGCCCTGATGGCTGGCATTTACCGAATCTAACTGAATGGGAAGTTTTGTTTGCTGTTGTTGGTGGACAAGGCGTTATGGCTGGGCAGGTTCTTAGAGCTCAGACGGGATGTTATACGGGAATAGAATCTAAAGATGTTTTTGGTTTGGATGCCTATGATTTTAAGGCTTTGCTTGGTGGTGGTGCTCATAATGGAGGCTTTTCTTCAGAAGGTTATTATGCTGAATTTTGGACTACGACAGAGTGGAAAGAACATCCGGAGCTGGCTTATCACGTAGTTTTACCGTGTGAGGTTGCTGTTGCGGGTACTAGTGCTAATGACAAGGCTTCTGGTTATTCTGTTCGTTGTATTCGTGATAAGTAGAATTGTTAATCAGCATGATATAAATATTTTTTGTAGATATATTTAAAGATGAAGTCGGATTGTATTTTGCAATCCGGCTTAACTTTTTGGATACGTTATATGCTTTATTAGAGCCTATATCTTTAAATATTCATTGACTATGCCCTATTCACTAGTCCTTGCGGCATCGCCGCATGCTGCACATTTTCTATCTTGCATCCCATGAATCTCGCTGGAAAGAAAATCCTCCTTGGAGTCTCAGGCGGAATCGCCGCCTACAAGAGCTGTGAGCTGTTGCGCCTGTTGCAAAAGAAGGGCGCCGAAGTTCGCGTGTGTATGACCGATGCCGCGACGCAGTTTGTTGCTCCGCTTACGTTTGCTAGCCTCTCCAAATGCCCCGTGTACTTAAAGAACGGAGCCGTCGAGGCCCGCCCTTTCCAGCACATTGACTTTCCGCGTTGGGCTGACCTTTATTTGGTGGTTCCCGCGACTGCGAATGTTATCGGTAAGTTTGCTTGCGGCATTGCTGACGATCCGGTGAGCCTTTGCTTTATGAGCTGCACGTGCCCGCGTGTGATTGCCCCTGCGATGAACGTCGCGATGTACAACAGCCCTGCCGTCAAACGCAACCTCGAAGTTTTGCGTGAATTTGAAAACACTACCGTGCTAGAATCTCCCGCTGGCGAACTCGCCTGTGGCGAAGTCGGCCAAGGCCGCCTGATGGATCCCACAGAAATTGTGGCTTTTCTAGACGAAAGAACGGCCTTCGGCCTACAGACGAGAGACGAGAGGGGGGCAAGCCTGCCCCTCGCTTCAGCCGATGTGTCGTGGAGTCGTCATTCCGGCCTTGAGCCGGAATCTAGCTTCCATCTCCCATCGTCTTGCGCTACCCCTTCGCCTAAGGGTTCCACCCCTAAAACCCCGGACGCTTCCGTCTTGAAGACTCCGGAACCCCAGCCATCGCAAGACCCGACGCTCCCGGGCTACGGCAAAAAAGTCCTTATCACGGCTGGCCGCACCGAAGAAGCAATCGACCCCGTGCGTTATATTTCGAATCGCAGCAGCGGAAAAACGGCAGTCGCGATTGCCGCGACGTTCCTTGCGAACGGTTTCGACGTGAGCGTTGTCGCTGGTCCGATGGAAGCGGAATTCCCGGGCGGAGTCCACGTCACGAAAATCAGAAGCGCTTGCGACATGCATAAAGCGGTCCTTGAACAAATGAAGTCCGCAGACGTTCTTGTTCATTGTGCCGCTGTCGCGGATTACCGCCCGAAGGTGGTCGCCACCGAAAAAATCAAGGATAGCCGCAGCCAGCTGATTTTGGAGCTCGAACCGAATCCGAATATCTTGCGTGACAGTGTGGCTCAAAAGCGAGCAGACCAAGTTGTCGTGGGCTTTGCCCTTGAAACGGACCACTTCAAGGAACATGCGGCCGAAAAGCTCAAGAAGAGCGGTGCCGATGCTCTCCTCCTCAATGCGCCTGTGGCTGCGAATAGCGGCTTTGGATTTGACGAAGTGCGTTACGTTTTGATTCGTGCAAATGGTGAAATTCCCGAGATGAAGATGGGTTCTAAGATTGACCTAGCTCAAGAAATTGTAGATTTTAGCCTTGACAAGTTAAATAAAGCCTAGAGGATGGACATGCCAGACGAATTTGATTTTAGCGAACTTCGCAA
>CAMZGI010000295.1 GCA_947306305.1 uncultured Fibrobacter sp. | reverse complement strand
CGTTAAACCATAAATTGAGAAGAGGATTTTATGAAGTTTTCCCATGCTTTGCTTTTGGCTAGCTCCCTCGCATTCTTTGCTTGCGGCGGCGATGATGATGACGATTCTCCGGCCGGTCCGTCCAAGACGAGCTACGATTGCTCTGTGAAGGGTGGTGTCAAGGTTGCTTATCCGGCTGGTGGCGAATCGTTCAAAGTTGGTGATGAAATTACCGTCGTTTATGGTTCCGATGTTGAAGGTTCTGGATACCGCTTTGTGTTCAAAACGGATGAAGAAGATATCGGCATTGATTTGCTCGAAGAATCCGCTGGCCCGGAAAAACCGGATGGCAAGACTTGCTATGAACAGAAGGTGAAGCTCACGAAGGATGTTGCTGATCCGACTTCGACCGGCATTATCCGCGTTGTTCCTTACGAAGACTCCAAGAAGGGTGCAAACTCCGGCAAGTTCAAGGTCGCGGAGTAATGAACCTCCAGTTCAATGATTCTAGTATCACCGTAGCTGTAGTTGGCTGCGGTGGTTTTATTGGTAGTCATCTTCTCGATGCAATTTTGAGTCGCACCAAGTGGCGCGTTTTTGGCGTTGATTTGGATTTTTATAGAATCCAGCATAGGCTAAACGACGAACGTTGCGAGTTCATGGTTGCAGACCTTGCCGATAAAAGTGTCGTTGAACGGATTGCAAAATTCCCGGTTGTGGTGAACTTGGCTGCGATTTGCACGCCGAGCCGTTACATGGCCGAAGCTCCCGAAGTCATCCGCAGCAATTACGACCACCCGGTGGCGTTGGCGGATGCTTGTGAAAAATCGGGCTCGTGGCTCATTCATTTTTCGACATCCGAAATTTATGGACGCACGTCTGTGGATTCGGGCTTGCTCGTCGAAGACGAAACGGAGCTCACGTTTGGGCCGGTGAAATCGAGCCGCTGGAGCTATGCGACTGCGAAACTGCTCACGGAACGCTATATCGCGGGTCTCAAGAATTTAAAGTGGACGGTGGTGCGCCCGTTCAACTTTGTCGGGCCGTACATGGACTTTATGCCCGGTGTCGATGGCTCGGGCATTCCGCGTGTGCTTGCGAATTTCTCGTCTGCACTTGTGCGCGGTGAACCGCTTAAGCTTGTGAATGGGGGCGTTGCAAAGCGTAGCTTTACGTCCGTATTCGATGCGGTTGATTTTCTGTTTGCGCTCTTTGAAGCGGGGCAGATGGGCTTTGTTGCGGCTGATGCGATTACCGAAAAGTCGCCGTTCTCTCAAGCGTTCAATGTGGGGAATCCCGACAACGAAATTACGATTGCCGACCTCGCTTGGAAAATGCGAAAGATTTTTGCCGAAATCAAGGGCGTGAACATCGAGTCTATTCCAGAACCAGAGTCTATTTCGGGCGTGGAATATTATGGCGAAGGCTACGAAGATTCCATGCGTCGCTTGCCCTCGGTCGAAAAGGCTGAGCGCTTGCTGGGCTTTAAGGCGAAGACTCCGATTGACGTGGTGCTGCGTGAATCTTTGACGTGGTTTGTGAAGCATTATGGCTGCTTAGACGAAAGACTAGAGACGAAAGACGAAAGATAATCTTTGTCAGCGGAATATGACTAACGACTATTTTATCTTTGTTCCTGCGTATAACGTCGAGAAAACTCTCGGCGATGTTTTGTCTAAAATAGACGTTGGCGTTTTGTCGCGTGCGAAGGTGCTTGTTATTGACGATGGTTCGCGCGATGGCACGGCTGAATCTTTCCAGAATTTTATGGATGCGGGCTGCAGCACTTTGGAATATGCGGCTGAACTTAAATCTCATTTTAATTATTTAAAGTTTGAACAAAATAGCGGCTACGGTGCGGTTGTCAAGAAGGGGATTGCCGAAGGCCTTGCGTCGGGTGCTAAATTTATCGCTTGCCTGCATGGAGATGGGCAATACCCGGCTGAAAAACTTCGCGAATTTTTTGACGAGATGGAACGCTGCGATTTGGACTTGTTACAGGGGTCTCGCCATGCAAATGCTGGCGGCGCGAAGCTCGGTGGCATGCCGTTTTACAAGCGGGTAGGCGGGGTGTTCTTGACCGCTCTTGAAAACAAGGCTTTTCGAGTGAAGCTCACGGATCGTCATAGCGGTTTTGTCGTGTATTCGGCGCGGTTCTTGAAAACGGTTGAACTCGAAAAATTGAGTCCGTCGTTTGATATTGATTTGGAACTGATTTCTATTGCCGATGCCCGCGGATTCAACCTTGCGGAACTCCCGATTCCCACGCGATACGCAGGCGAAGTTTCTAACCTGAACGTGGTTACCTACGGTCTCCGCGTCCTCCGACAAATCTGGAGAAGAATGATACTAGGTCGGTGAGCCTGCGGCTCCGCCGCGTTCTCTCGTCTCTCGTCTATTTCACTAATTGAAACACTTTCTCGTCCTGCCGGCTCATGCCGTAGCGGGTGCGCAGTATTTCTTCTTTGTAGAGCGAGTCTGTCTTCAACTTTTGGATAAGTTCGGTTCGTGCTTCTAGGACTTTGGTCAACGAGTCAATCTGCTTCTGGTAGTGCTTTATCTCATTTGAAATCCTATTCTGCTCAGGGATGCTGTTCTTGCCGAACAACACCTGGAACACCAGGAATGCGACGATAATCGAGGTGGTAATTCCAATGAGAAGTCGAATGTGCAACTAGTTATGCTCCGTTGAAATAAAATTGGAAGTTGTCCTTAGAAGTGACTAGACCAGATATTTCTAACTCCGTCAATATAGCTAAAAGTTCCGGCGTTTTAAACTCTAATTCTTGCTGAAGTTCCGAAAAAGTTTTGCGGAAGCCGTTAAAACGGTCGAAAACTTTTTTCGCTGTGTCCGAAATCACAATTCCGCATGTGGAAAGCTGCTCGATTTTGATTCCTTCGATGAGCGGGAACCCGGCTGCGGCTCGCAGGCTTTCGGGGATAAATACGGGCGTTGCGAGTCCGCTGTCGAGCAATGCGTTTGTGCCGCTGTAGAGGTCGCAGTCGAAGTTCCCTGGCACGGCGAGGAGCTTTTTGCCCTCGTCTAGGCAGTATTGCGCGGTGATGAGGGCTCCGCCCTTTTGCCTGCTTTGGACGATGAGTGTTGTGCGGCTAAGTCCGCTGATTATGCGGTTTCGCGCGATGAATCGCCCTTTGTATGCAGGTTCGTCGCCTTCGTATTCGCTGAGGAGCGCTCCGCCAGATTCGAGGATGCGTTTCGCGAGCGTAGCTCGTTCTCCGTCGATTTTGGCGTCTAGCCCTTGTGCTAGGACAGCGATAGTGGGGATGCCTGCGTCCAAGGCTGCACGGTGGCAATAGCAGTCTATGCCTTGCGCAAGCCCAGAAACCACGACTGCATTTGTTCCCTTGAGCGAACCGACGAGCCGCCGGCAGAGTTCTTCGGCGGTGCTAGTGGGGCGGCGTGTGCCAACCATGGCGATTCCGATTTTATCTGCGGAGGGGAGCGTGCCTTTGCAAAAAAGCTGCTTGGGCTTGTATTTGGAGTGTCCCAATTCTAGCGGGTAGTTTTCGGGGGCGAGGCTGCGGTAAGGCTCGTTGAATAAATGTTTCGTTTCCATGT
>CAMZGI010000294.1 GCA_947306305.1 uncultured Fibrobacter sp. | reverse complement strand
TGACTGTTCCGCTTGCAAGGTCAGGTGTCGGCAAAACGCACTTGATCATCACGAATACGAACGTAATCGAAAGCGCGAATGCAGTGAACAGGCGAGGCACTTTTGTAGTGAACGCGTCTTCGCCTAAATGGCTGGTGAGGAGAATCGTAAACACCACAAAAATCACGACACCGCCCACATAGACCATCACCTGCGCAAGGGCGATGAACTCGGCATGCATGAGCAAGTAGAGAATAGCGGTAGTCACAAAGCTAAATATCAAGAACACAGCGCTCTGCAAAATATTCTTGACGGCGACGCAGCAAACAGCGGTAAGCAAAATCACGAACGCGACGACGTAGAACGCAATGTCCGTTCCTTCTATCGGAAAGGATAATGGTAAATTCGGGAACATTAGCCTTGCCCCTCCTTCTTGTTTAAAATCATTTCGAGATCGTTAGGGTCGGTTGTTGCAACTTCGAATTCGGGACTCATGCGGATAGCTCCGAACGGGCAAGCTTCGACACAAAGTCCGCACTGGGTGCAACTTGCAAAGTGATAGACGTAACGTCCGAGAACTTTTTTGCCGGCTATATTCTTGGTGGCAAGCACGTTGATAGAGGCGTTCGGACAAGCTCGTTCGCACATGCCGCAAGCGGTGCAGTGGTTGTTGCCGTCGGCATCTTCGATCATTTCGAGACGACCGCGGAAACGTTCGTGCATCTTAAGCGTCTTTCGGTTTTCGGGATATTGCTCTGTAACAATTCGCTTGGGATTGAAAAAATACTTGAGGGTCACGGAAAGTCCACAAATAAGACTCCACGGGCCCGTAATACAACGCTTCAAGTAGCGCTTGATGTATTGGCACGTTGAAATTTGTTCTTTCATAAAAGTCAATAGCTCTTGGTCTTTAGTTGTTGGTCAGCGTTCAAAACGCATTTCCATACCGTTTGGGAATATAGTAAAACTATTGTTAGTTATTAGTTAATAGTTACTAGAACTTAGTTGGTAGTTACTAGAACTTAGAGCTTAGTGCTTAGAGCTTGGAACTTAGAACTTAGATGGCGGATCAGGTCCGCCATGACGTTTTTTCGTCATTCCGGGCTTGACCCGGAATCTGCCTACTGCCAACTGCCTACTGTGGCGTAGCCACCCTAAGTTCTGCCTACTGCCAACTGCCTACTGTGGCGACGGCGTTGCAGTTTATAGTTCGAAGTTACTAGTTACTAGAACAATGTGTCATCCTGAGCGGAAGGCGAAGCCTGTAGTCGAAGGATCCAGAGCAATTCGCTAGTAACTACTAACTAGTATCTAGTAACTGGCCCCCTGACCCCTGACACCTGCCCCCTAACCCCCCTTTCGTCTAAAGCCGCGGACAACTTGAAATATTTTTGTATATTTTTTATGCGTTTGGGATGAACGTCTCGTTAAAGACAACATCCATAATCGAACAGGAATGAAGAATGAAAAACGAACAAAAAATGAAAAAGGCTTACGCAGCTCCCTCGATGCGTTCGGTCAAATTGAAATATCGTGCTAACATAATGGTTGGTAGCGTTAATGTTCCTATATATAGCGGTGGTATGTCATATGCAGATGCTGCAGCAGAAAACAAAGAAGTTTAAAAAAAATTACACGTCGCCGGAAATGAAGAAAATTTCCCTTGTGCGTCGTGAACATCTGCTGTTGAGCAGTAAAAATAGTGGCGTGGGTAATGTCCTGCCTGTCGTGATTGAAGACGATTAAATAAATCTTGAATGCAAATTGAAGAAACGCTTTTTGCTTTATTGAGGGCTCCCTTCGTTGGTGTAGCTCCTCAATGTTCTTGTACTCCTGACGAGTGGATGGCTGTTTATTCTTTAGCTGTCAAGCAGCATGTTGAAGGGCTTGCTTTTCAAGGCGTTTCTCTTTTGCCAAGTTCGCAGCGTCCCCCTCTCGATTTGATATTCCAGTGGGCATCCGAGGTGGAAGTCGTTCGCGGTCAAAACCTCTTGTTGAACAGAGTAGCGTCTAAGATAACGCAAATGTTTGCTGTGGAAGGGCGGCGGAGTGCCGTGCTCAAAGGCCCTGCCAATGCACGCCTGTATCCCAACAAATTGAACCGTCAATGTGGCGATATCGACATTTGGCTTGAGGGCGGTCGCGAAAGCGTTCTGGAATTGCTTATTCGTATGGGACTTTTGGACCCGCAAACGCTCGATTCGGAGTCAAAAAAACAGGACGATTCCAAACCGCTTGACGAAAAGGTTCAAGATAAAATAATGGATTTTGTCGAGCATCACGTGTGCTTGAGTCATGATATTGACGGCATTTCGGTCGAAGTCCATTTTGTACCCTCGCGTGGAAACTTCAATCCGTTTACGACCAAGCAAATGCAGCCGTGGCTCGAACATGAAATTCAAACCGCGACGCTCGCAGAAGAAGGCTTTTACGTCCCATCCATCCGATTTGCGTTGGTGATGCAGCTCTCGCATATCCAAAACCATTTTAAGGAAGGCATTGGGCTAAAGCAGTTGGTCGATTATTATGTGCTGCTGAAAAATTCAACGGCGGAAGACCGCGAAATTGTCCGTCAAAAGCTCCGCTCCTTTGGGCTGTTTCATGTGGCTCAGGCGGTGATGTGCGTGCTTCAGCGAATATTCCATCTCGAAGAAAATTTGATGCTCTGCAAGCCCGATGCATGTCGTGGTCAAATGCTATTCGATAAAATTATGGAAGGCGGCCATTTCGGATTTTATGCAGCTCCCAAAACAGAAACCGCTTTCGCAAGATGGTGGCGAGAGCGGCTGAATGTGATTGCGATGATGCGTTTTGACTTTGCCGAAGCTTTGTGGAGCGAAATTCTTTATTACAAGATGTTCTTTAGCTTTATTCCGCTGCGAATAAAATACCGCAAACTTTGGCTGAAAAAGAATTAATTCTAGTTTTGCCAAAAGTGCCTAAAAAAATGAGATTTGGTAACCGCTTTTGTTAAACCTGTTACCAAATCTCGATGAAAAATAGACTTTTGGTAAAGCCAAATTGCCTTAATCCTTAGGCATGCATAGACTTACGTGACAATTATATACGCAGCCCCGGCGGCGAGCAAAACCAAATTAACCGGCAGCAAGAATTTCCATTCAAAGTCCATGAGCTGATCGACACGCGGGCGCACGAACGTCCAGCGGACCATCATGTAGCACCAGACCATAAAGTAAATCTTTGCGAAGAACCACACCACGCCAGGAACCATTTTGAGCACGTTGTCGATTGCGTCAATGCCCACGCACGGCGGGAAGAATCCGCCAAGGAAACATGTCGTTGCGAGAGCCGAGTTCGTGATGAGGGCGATGTATTCGGCGAGGTAGAACATGGCAAACGGAGTGCCGTTATATTCCGTGTGGTAGCCGCCCGTGAGTTCCTGTTCCGCTTCGGCAATGTCGAACGGAGCGCGGTTCATTTCGGCGGTACTCGAAATAAAGAACAAGATGAACGCGATGAATCCAAGAACTGGAATCTTGAAAATCCACCAGTCAAAAATTGTTCCTTCTTGGCCCATCGTGATGCTCATGAGGTTCGTGGAACCCGAAATCATGACGACGAACAGGAGAATC
>CAMZGI010000293.1 GCA_947306305.1 uncultured Fibrobacter sp. | reverse complement strand
CTTGCCATCAATGGCGGCACAGCATTTCCAACAAGCGTATATTGCGGAATCTCTGATTTACGCTTATCACCGCCTGTCTGCCTTTTTCCCTGAAAAACAAACGAATCGTCAAACGACTGCAAACGAGCCATTTCGCGAACAGTCATTGCACGATATTCCGAATAATGAACAAAATCATCCGGCATTGTGACAACAGTCGGGCTTTGTCCTGCCGGATTTAAAACCGTATAATTCCGCTTGTTAGACTCTAAATTTTCTTTTTTCAATTCCGCTTTGCAAGCATCGTCATAATCGCCATGTTTTGCGATAATCTCAAGACGACGTTTAACCTCTGGATTTTGCGAACTTGTTTGATGGTTAAACAAAGCATATTCCGCATGAGCTAATGGGCTTGCCAGATCTTCGTCGGTTTTGACATAAAATGGTTTATTTTCAAAAACGAATCGATGTCCTAAGCGTCCCTCCCTAGACCATTCCGCATACGTTTTCTGTTCACCCGATGATTTTAACGGCCCAACAACATCTCTTGCTTTTATAAGAGAATCCAGCTTTTTATTTTTCTTTGGAATTCCGTATTCCGTACAAGTCTCGCCATTTCCAATAAAATCAAGATCAGATATGGCTTCATAAACGGTTACTTTTTCTTTTGCCGACACGGTCGCAGGAACTTCTGTAATTATTTTCTGGTCGTTTCTACAGCCAATAAACAAAACTCGCTCGCGATTCTGTGGCACGCCATAATCCGACGAAAGAACAACAATCGGTCTATCTACACGATACAAACGAACCGATTCAAGGATTTCGTCAAATTCTTTTTTCGAACCATCTTTTTCAGACAACTTCGAAATTTCAGCAAAGCATTCATCCAACGTCATCGCATATATGCGAAGCATTGACTTAAACAATTCAACATCTTTTTTCTGATTATCGAATTCCTTGATGCAATCCAAAGCTAAATTAATTCTTTGAATAATAGAATCATCTTCCAGAAGTTCTATAAAATCATTCATCGAACCGACAAAGGAATCATTATCTATATCGGATGCAGCTTTTTCCTGAATAACAGCGGCCCTAATTTTTTGTCGAGAAGCGCTATGCTTTAAAAGATTGATTCCGTGGCGAACGGTAGCAACACTTGCATCGGATTTACTGACGCGATAATCAATATTGCGAGTCAATGCCTTAAATTTTTCTTCTATTTCGTCAAAGAATTTTACAATAAATTCATCCGTTCGAGATTCATCTTCTATTTCTAAATAAACCTTCGAAAGAATACAGTTCTTTTCAAAATTAGAGACGGTCTGAGCGAGCAGCCGTTCTAGGTAGAGATAAAGCGATTGTACTTTTCTCTTATCAATAATAGAACGGATTTGGCTTAAAATTTCGTCCTTAAAATGTCCATGATCCTTCGTCAAAATTCCCTTGACATTTTCCATCACAAAGTACTTTGGACGGAGTTCTGTAATCACTTTCAGATAATGCTCAAACAAATTGTCTCGTTTATCATACTTTCGACGACGACCCGACAAACTAAACGACTGGCAACTAGGCCCACCAGTAACAACATCAATTTCTTTAGAACCAATTTTTTCTTTCAAGTGTTTTACAAATGTTTCAGACATTATGTCTTCACACAAGAAGTCTGTATTTAATCCAAGAACATTGTTATACCTAGCCCGATGAGTCAATTCGCAATTAGAATTGATATCACTGGCCAAAATAAAATCATAGTATTTTTCATCTGTATAAGATTGAAGAAAACCTTCACTGATGCCACCTGCACCAGCAAAGAGATCTAAAAATGTTACGGGCGACTTCCCTTTCAGAAAAGATTTCTTTTGGCTCAAGAAAGGACTCCCAATTTTGAAAAAATTGTTAAATACAGTTTCTGTTTAAAGTTAGCATTTTTTTTACACCTTGGCTGTCAAATTAAGCTTTTAAAAAAGTCAAACAGACAGTCTTGCCTTGCTTGACGGTTTCAATCCATCGCCACAAATTATCACTATAGAACGTTCTCAATTCCCGACTAGGAATAGACTTTTGTTCACACATACGGCCATACCGTCTGCGTTTTTTCTAAATTATTTCTATGATGTCCAGTATTTTAGACAATTTGTTGATGTTTGTGTTGGGGCTTTTGGCCTTGAGTTTCCTTGTGACGATTCACGAATTTGGCCATTTCATTGTGGCTAAGTGGAATAAGGTCACAGTCAATACGTTCTCGGTGGGGTTTGGCAAAAAGCTTTTCCGCTTTAAAAAAGGCGAAACGGAATATTGCATTTCGGCGATTCCTTTTGGCGGTTACGTCGCGATGGCGGGCGAAAACCCTGACAAGCTCAAGGAGGGCGAAAAACCGGGCGAACATGATTTTATGGGAAAGTCGGTCGGCGCTCGCGCTGCAATCGCATTTGCGGGACCGTTCGTGAACATCGCGTTTGCATTTATCCTCTTGATTTTCCTTTACATGGTGGGCGTACAAGAACCAGACAACAAAAGCCTCATCATCGGTTTTGTGGCGAAGAATTCTTCAGCCGAAGTTGCAGGCATTTTGCCGGGCGATACGATTACCTCCATCAACGGTAAAGAAACACAGGGCTGGGATGATTTCCGCGAACAAATTGGCGTGAGCCTTGGCGCCAATGTGAAACTCGAAGTGCACCGTGGCGGCGAACCTCTTGTAATCAACGTTATTCCGCAAGAGCTTGTAATTCCTGCATCGGATTCCACCAGCGATCCCATCAAAATGGGGATTGGCGATATTGGCATTTATCCGCGCAACCGCGTGATTGTCCGCATGCCGCCCAAGGCGGGCTCTGCCGCCGAAAAGGCGGGAATTTTGCGTGGCGACACGATTTTTGAAATCAACGGCGAGCACATTTCTCGCTACGAAGACGTCGTTCGTTTAATAGACGGTTCCAAGGGAGCCGAAGTCAACGTGACGCTCATGCGTGGAGGCGACAAAGTCCATGTGAAAATGACTCCTGCATATAGCGAAGAATTCAACCGCTACATTGTGGGCATCCAGATGGGCTACGTGATGTTCAGCGAAACGCACCTTGTTCGCCGCGGTCCGATTGAAGCTTTTGAAAAAACATGCGCGACAAGCTGGAAGATGACCACAAGCATTTTCCGCTATTTCAAACGCTTGTTCCAAGGACATGTCAAGGTCGATGCATTCTCGGGACCAGTTTCTATTGTCGCTGTGATGGGCAACGTGTGGATGAGCGGCTTCCAAGATTTCTTGATGCTGCTTGCGCTTATCAGCATTAACTTGGGCGTAATGAACTTGCTCCCGTTAGCAATTACCGACGGCGGTCTTTTGATGTTCCTCGCTATTGAAAAGGTGCGTGGCAAGCCGCTTAGCCTCAAGACTCAGTCGATTATTCAAAATGTCGCAGCGGCTTTCTTCATCAGCTTCTTCGTGTTCATCACAATTCTCGACTTCGGCAAGCTCTCGTTGTTCTTGAAGTAAGTTCTTAATCGTTGAATCTTCGATTGGAATTCATCTAGAAGGCGATGTCATGGCGGACCAGATCCGCCATCCACAAGTGTATGCGAGCGTTCATGCTGTATAACCTTGCTTGTC
>CAMZGI010000292.1 GCA_947306305.1 uncultured Fibrobacter sp. | reverse complement strand
TCTAAGCTCTACCAACTACCTACAGCCTACTTCCTACCGTCTACTAACCACTAGCCACTATTTACTCACTATTCTCTCGTCTCTCGTCTCTACTCTCTCGTCTAACCTTTCTATCTTATCCATCATGAACATAAAACAAGCCGCATTGGGAACACTCAGCCGCATTCTCCGCTTCGCAGGAATCCTCCTTATTATATATGTAAGCATGGTCTTTTACCTTGCATTGACCGAACGCAGGAACGCATTCCCCCGAGCGATTACGCATAACGAGGCCCGAGCCGCCATTGCAGACAAGGCAAAGAACATCTCTTGTACGCTCGATGACGGCACTTTGCTAGAAGGTTTCGTTGTCGGAAACGAACAGAATAACGTTCTCCTGTACTACCCCGACGCAGACGAAGACGCAGCCCAGTTCCTCGCCGAGCTCGACAGCCTCCCCGGCTACGCCGCAACCACATTCAACTACCGCGGCAGCGGCAACAACAAAGGAACTCCCTCGCAAGAAACGTTCGAAACCGACGCGCAAATGATTTACGAATGCGCATCGCAGATAAACGGCAGAGTCCCCGAAATCGTAGCCGGTCGCGGCACAGGTGCAATTTTGGCCACTAAACATGCAAAAAACACCAAAACAACAATTTTAATCGACCCTGTGTTGAGTATTGCCGTTGCGATTTCCGAAAAATACCGTATTTTATATCCGAAATTTCTTGTCCGCGCCGACGTAAAAATCGATGAAAAAGACATTTTGGGCAAAGAAAACGTCGTAATTTTGTCGGATAGAGCAAGATTTCGGGAACGGACAAAAGACCTAAAACAGCGTTTTGAGGACCTAAATGAGGCAAAACGTACCGAAGAAACCCTCTCAGAAGCCATTTTAAACGTGATTTTACGCAAATAAAGAAAAAAAAATTTCATTTGTTGCAACATTTTACAATTTTATTATTATTTTTTATACAACAAATGTTATTGGTTACAGAAAAATTATATTTATCATTTGTTCATGCTTTTTTTTCGGGGAGCCTTTGACATTTGTTGAATAAATTGTTATTTTATCGTCAATACAACAAACAAAAGAGGTGTAAATGGAAAACATTATCGTAAAAATGGACGTCCGTGGCTTCATCAGATTCCCGGAAGAAGCAGTCAAGGCACTCAAGCTCGACAAGCTCGCCACGCAAGAAAAGACCGAAGACGGCAAGACCGTCGATGTAGGTCCTTATGTTGACGTCGAAGTCGATGCTGCTGGCAAGCGCATCGCAATCACGCCGATCAAGACCCCGAAGTCTACTTCGTTCCGCTTTATCAACGGAATCATCGGCTCCAAGTCCAAATTCCTTTATTTCAAGGGCGCATTCAATGCAATCGGCCTCCCGATCGCTACTGGCGCATACACCTTGGTCAAGGAAGGCAACAAGTATGTCTTCACGGCTAAGGGCTCCAAGAAGAAGGGCGAATGGGCAACGCTTGCCTGCCGTAATGCAGTCGGCAACAAGACCATGCTCTCCATCGATACCCGTGGAACCATCATTTTTGACCACAACACCAAGAATGCTCTGGACACCAAGGAAAACAAGACGATGGTTGCCGAATACGATGCAGCCAAGAAGACTTTCAAGCTCACGTTCAGCAAGAACAAGGGCTTCATCAACGTCCGCACCATTGCAAGCCATGCAAACGCATCCTTCATGGGCACGCTTTCTTCTCACGGCATCGCACTCCCGACCAAGAGCTTCCGTACCGAAAGCCAGGTTGTGAAGAACGTCCTTACCTTCAGCGTTGCACCGCTCGTCGCACAGCAGAAGGCAACCAAGAAGAAGTAATTTACTGAGGTTCTAGAGGAAAGATAAAATGATTGAAGTATTCAAAGTATTTTATCCAACTCATTACAACTTCGCGGCGCTCACTATATTATTAGTACTCCTATTAATATACCTGCTCACGAAGAAGAACTTCAAGTGGAGCATCATCACCTTGATCCTGCTTTTGGCTTTCAACATCGCAATTTACAAGCGAACCGAAGGCAGGACATGGACGATCACCCTCGAACCGGAACCTTCTTCCGATCCTTATTATACACCGCAGGCTCAGAAAATGACCTTCTCTGTACATAAGAACTGGACGATTACCGACGACAAGGGCGAAGTCCACCACTGGTGCTGGGTAGAAGAATATTGGCAACAGTTTGCTAGCATCGACCTTGTAGCAAAGCTCTGGGGTGAAAACTCCAGCAAGAAGATGGTTCAATCCACCGAAGGTCGCGCATCAGACATTAACGAATAGCTTCGCTCCGCTTTAAAGCGATTGTAATTTTAGCTCGCCATTCTCCAAGCAGAGGATGGCGGGCTTTTTTATAAAGTCTCCCGGAGAGGCGACAACGCCGTTCTTCGTGTTCCAGATGCCCGCAATATGATGATGCCCGTGGATGCAAAAATCGCAATGTTCTTTTTCTAAAACACGATTGCCCCATTCCAAGTATTCGTCAATCTTTATCACCCTGCTTTCGCCGTATTTACGGCTGTTCCGCCCGACAAAACGAGCAAGCCCCATGCCCCAATCCGGGTGAATTTGCTTAAAGAGAAAACGGTTGAGCGGCAAGTCCAGAACCTTCCGCAAAAAGCGGTAGCCCCCGTCGGACTTGGCGACACCGTCACCATGCGTCAAGAAAATCCGCTTCCCTTGTATTTCAAGGACTAACGACTTGTGGACCGACACCCCCAGCGTCTTAGGGAAAAAATCCCCGTACGCAAAATCGTGATTCCCTTGGAAAAGATGCACCTCGACACCCGACTCGACAAGCTCGGCAAACGCACGATACAAGTCGAAATGAGCCGAAGCCACATAGTAGTTGTATTCGTACCAAAACTCAAACAAGTCGCCCACCACGGCGACATGGCTCGCCTTTCCCTTCCACGAACAAAGAAGCTCGATTAACTTACGTTCCCTGTCGGGAACCGCTCCCGGCGGCTCGATACCCAAATGGGCGTCACTAATAAAATAAGCTGGCAATTCCATAAGCACAATCTAAATAAAATCAACGCGTTCCGTTTTTTTATATCTTTAACGCATGCGTTCCATCGTCAAATTTTTATGTGCAAGCCTCGTTTTCATGGGAATTTTCACTGGATGTTCCATGAATCTCACGCAAGGCGACTTGGAAGGGATTCCCCTGACTGACGAAAAGTACAGTTTCTTTGGGAATATCGCCTTTATTTACGGGAACGAAACGCAAGAACTCTCGCAAGATTTGCTGCGGGCCTACACAAAGACCGCAAGCGAAAAGGATTTTCCGCGCGAAACCTGCCGCGGAGACGCAACCATCAAAGCAACCGTCAAGCAAAACCAACCGCCATCCGCATGGATTCTCGGGACGCTCATCCCCTTCTGGCCAATCCTACCTGTTGATGAATCATGGACTTACACGCTTTCGGCTCGCATTTTCTGCAACGGAACGCTCGTCCGACATGTCGAGTTTATCGAACAGCAAGACATTAATGCAACTTTGTATGGAATGCTACGTACCGACCTAGTGAACAACGCCTCCCGCGAAATGCACCGCAAGCTAATCCAGCGACTGTCATTCGAACTCAACGCCAACAGACAAACGGACATGAACAGCGTAAGCGACTGGGCGG
>CAMZGI010000291.1 GCA_947306305.1 uncultured Fibrobacter sp. | reverse complement strand
ACCGAGCCGTGCTATATGCACTCCTCAGGAGTGCAAAGATAGTAAAATGTGGGAGAGACTCCAAATGGAAAGACCCTAATTCTTTACCTAGCCTATTGTTTATATAGGTTTTTTAAATGCCGTCATTCTGAGTGGCTAATTGCCACGAAGAATCCAGTGACAAAACTTATTGCAATTCTTTTTTTTGTATATTCGTAATATGAATAAATTTACTTTTACTGCATCTGTTTGTGTAGCTTTTTTCTTTGCCGCCTGTGGCGATGATGGTGGTTCTGCTACACGTCCTTCGGAGGAATCTTCGTCTAGTGTTGCTCTGTCCTCGTCTTCATCTTCTGTCATTCCCAGCTCTTCTAGCAGTAAGGTCACTGAGTCTGCCGAAGTGACGAAAGGATCCATAACCGACACCCGCGACGGTCATTCCTACAAGACCGTTACTATAGGCTCTCAGACGTGGATGGCTGAGAACTTGAATTACGAAACGGCGAACAGTTACTGCTACAGCAATAACGCATCCAACTGCACCAAATACGGTCGCCTTTACACGTGGGCGGCCGCGATGGATAGCGTTGGCTCGTGGTCTGCAAACGGCAAGGGTTGCGGCTATGGTAAAACATGCTCGCCGACGTATCCTGTGCGTGGTGTTTGTCCCGAGGGCTGGCACCTGCCTACGCAGACGGAATGGAATACGCTGTTTACCGCAGTCGGGGGCCAATCGACGGCGGGCAAGATGCTCAAGTCCACTAGCGGCTGGAACAGTAGCGGCAACGGTACGGATGCCTATTCCTTCTCGGCGTTGCCTGCTGGCGGCAGGGGCGGCAATGGGCATTTCAACTACGAGGGCAACAACGCGTACTTCTGGAGTTCTACTGATGACAATAGCTATTACGCGTACAGCATGATCTTGTACTACAACGGCGACTATGCGGGCCTGGACGACGGCAACGAGGGCTACGGGTTTTCTGTTCGTTGCGTCAAGGACTAAAAGGGCGAGTGAAGCGGTCGCCAAGTTTACTTGAGCGACCATTTCCGAGGTGCAGCAGTCTGCACGACGAAGTAGTGCCACGACTAGTTGCGGTGAGCTATCAGCAATGAGCTATGAGGGTGTAAAGAACCACGACTAATTTAGGCGAAAGAAAGAGTCGAATTTAAGTGGGGTAGGGGAACGTTTTTACCATATTCTTGCAAACGGTTGATTGCAAAATGAATGGCCCGCAAAGCGCCCCCTTGTTTTTGCTTTTCTGGTATGCTATATTAAACAATACCACCTTAGTAGTGTGTTGCCGGGTTTCACCTGTTTAGTGATGCTCCAGAGTTATTATATCGTTATCTATATGAAAAACAAAGGACGCATTATGGCAAGACCGATTAGAGAAACCCCAATACTCTTTGGCGAAGACGCTCGCCGTTTTTTAGCTAGAATGCAAGAAAGACATCCAGAATCTCCCGAAGTTCGTGCTCGCCGTTTGCGAAACTACGAACTTATGAAAATGGCTTATGAACGTGGTATGGCTAAAATGCGTGCCCGCGAAGCAGCCAATGGAGGTGTCGATCCGTGCTTCAAAAAAGTGTAAAAGGTGTTCAGTTTGATTTTATTCGCTTAGACTCTTCTAAATCTGTAAAAAACTTTGATTGTGGCGATAAAGACTTGAATGATTTTATTCTAAATCATGCAGCCGCATTTCAAAAGTACAAAATTGCTGTAAATTATGCTTGTGTTGATGTGGATGACGCGAGCAAAGTTTACGCTTATTGCAGCCTTGCGTATGATAAGGTGGCTATGAGTGATTTCAAGGATAAGACGGAATTCAATCGTTTCCGTAGAAAACAAGGCTTTCCGAACGAAAAGCGTCTGAAAAGCTATCCGGCGGTAAAGCTGTGCCGCTTGGGCGTTGATGTTTCTTGCAGGAAAAAGCAAATCGGAACGACTATTATCGATTACATTAAGTCGATGTTTGCTTTAGATAATAAAGCGGGTTGTCGTTTTTTGACGGTTGATGCGTATTTGGATGCGGTTCCCTTTTACGTGAAAAATGAATTTCAGTTTATGAATGCAGAAGATAATGATCCGCATACACGACTCATGTATTATGACCTGATGGATTTGAGTGCGTAATTCTGCCGACTGTATTGGCACATGGAGTACAAACGGCAAGTATTGCGATTACCCCTTCTTAATCACTTCCACGGTCAACTTATTAAACGCAATCTTCCCGCCTTCGCGGAGTTCGAGTGCGGCCCTGAACGTTGTGTCGTTCTTCTTGAACGGTTCGAGAATCGGCGTAGATTTGTTCTTCAAAAGCGTTTCGACTTCTTCGTCCTTGAATTCGCGCTGGAAGAACGTCTTGGGAATCCCGTAATTGCAAGAGGGGTTCATGCAAACGTAGGCGGCGAGTGCTTTGGTCGTTTCACCATTTGCGTTTTGCGTGACCATGCCGCTTCTAAAGCGGAGTTGGTCGCCGCAGCAAGGGCAGGGGAGGTCGCGATGTACAAATTCAAAGCTTGTGCGACCGTCGGCGCCGAGTTTTACATAAGCGTCGAATTCTGTTCCCTTCTTACTTTTGAAACCGGTCAAAAGTTCGGTCTTACCGTCGGTAAGGAGCGCTTTGATGTCTGCAACGCGGAGCTTTTTACCCGCCATGGATTTGAACAAGGTAAAGTTGCAGGCGGGGCAGAAAATGGCGTTCTTGTTTTCTTCGAGTTTTTTCTTGCAGAGCGGGCAGTTGAACTTGGTTTCGGTGCCGTGGAAATGCCCGTCGTTCTCGAATGCGAATGTCGCCTTGAAATCCTTGTCCCAGACGATCTTGGCGCTGAATTGTGTGCCTTTCTTGGTCAAGAATCCGCTGATGATTTCTGTCGTGCCGTTGTTGAAAAGTTCCGCGATTTCTTCGTCGGTCATGATGTGACCCGCGATGGTCTTGTAAAAGACAAAATCGCAAGTCGGAGCGGTGTCCGGTGTGAGCGTCGGGTCGCCGTTTTCGTTGTTCGAAGTCGTGACATCGCTCCCTTCGCAAATGAGGCGGTTGCCGGAATCGAGCAGCGTTTTGCCGCATTTTGGGCACTTGTATGCGGTCGGAATTTTTGCGCGGGCGTCGTCGGAAAATTCAAAGCCGATGTTTCCGTCTTCGCCCAAGGTGAGCGTGGCGCTGAATGTCGTTCCTTTTTTGCTCTTGAAACCGCTGAGCAAATCGGATTTGCCGTTTTTGAGGAGTGTCGCCATTTCGGCGTGGCTCAAGGTGCGGCCTGCAATGGTGTGGCCTGCCTTGAATCCGCATTCGGCGTTCTTGCAAACGTAACCCCACGGCGCAATTTCGAGCGGGCTAGAACATTTGGGGCAGGGAATAGCTTCGGTGACGGTTTCGCGTTCGAACTGGCTCCCGTATTTTTGACGCAAATGTTCGAAGAGTTCCTTGACGTAATTCACGATGCCGTCGCGGAATTCGATAGGCGTGAGCTTGCCTTTTTCGACTTGCGAAAGTTTGAATTCCCATTCGCCGGTCATTTCGGGCGACTTGACTTTTTCGTCCATGAGCGCGATGACTTCGCGGCCGCGGGCGGTACTGACAAGATAATTCTTTTGCGCTTCGATGAACCCGCGCTTTTTGAGCGTTTCGATGATGCCTGCTTGCGTGGCTGGCGTGCCGAGACCGCGTTCTTTCATGGCTT
>CAMZGI010000290.1 GCA_947306305.1 uncultured Fibrobacter sp. | reverse complement strand
CGCTCACGCAGCAGGCGGTCAAGAACATTTTCGGTCGCGAAGAACGCAGCGTCAAAGAAAAGCTCAAGGAATTCTTGAATGCGCTCCGCATGGAAAAGCACTTTTCCAAAGAAGACATTCTGGAATTTTACTTGAACCAGTTCCACGTATCGGGCACAGGCAAGGGCGTGGCTATCGCGGCCCAGTACTTCTTTAACAAGGAACTCAAGGATTTGACGCTAGCCGAATGCGCATTTATCGCAGGCTCGGTCAAAGGTCCGTTCAACTACGACCCGTTTATCCAACGCTCCGAAGAACGCCGCAAAATGGCGCTCGAACGCGGCGAAGAAAGACTCAAGTACGTGCTTGGACGCATGGTCGAAGAAGGCTATATCGAACAAGCCGACATGGACGCCGCAGTCGCAAAGCCCTTGGAATTTAACCACGGCAACTTCCGCTTTACGATGAGCACAACGCTCGAACGCCTCGAAGAACGTCTCGACAGCGACTACTTCCACGACCTTTTCCAACAAGAAGGCATCGAAGACTGGCGAAAGGCGCAGCTCGAAATCACGACAACGCTCAACGCCAAATCGCAGGACGCAGCAAAGCGTGCATTGCAGACAAACATAAGCAACTTGCAATTGCAGTTAGGCGGTTTTGTGCTCCCCAAGGCTCAGTTTGCAAACAGGGCTCGCACCGCTCGCAAAGGGGACTACCTCTATGGCGCAGTCGATAGCGTATTTTACGACACGACTGGACAGTTGAAGTCGCTCAAGCTGGACTTTGGACAACTGAAGGGCATTGTCACGGAACAGTCCGTTCAGGAATTTGCAAAACTCGCCGGCGGCGATGTGAACAAGATTCTCGCGATGCAGCTCAAACCGGGAGCCATCCTCCTCGTGAGCATTATCGACGAAACTCCGATTGACGGTTACGCACCATGCAAAATCGAAACAGAACCAGTGCTGCAAGGCGCTTTGGTCGCCATCCAAAACGGCAAGGTGCTCGCAAGCCAAGGCGGATTCCACAATACCGGTTTTGACAGAAGCTTCAAGGCTTTGCGTCAGCTCGGTTCCAGCTGGAAACCCATCCTTTACGCGCTCGCTCTGCAACGCCACTGGAATTACCTCGACAATCTCGAAAACGAATTTAACGTGTTCCAATACGGGAACCAGTTCTACTTCCCGCGCCCAGACCACAAAAACAAAGGCGATGTCGTGAGCATTGCATGGGCCGCCACGCGCTCCGAAAACATTGCAAGTATTTGGCTTTTGGAACATCTTTTAGACAAGCTCTCCGATAAAGAATTCGAAGAAGTCGCACGTGAAAACGGCTTTGCCCGCGAAGCTGGCGAAGAACGCATCCGATTTGTGGAACGTCTGCGCGACAAGTACGGGCTCATGATGAAGGACGACGTGAAGCGCGAAATCGAATTCACGAAAGCTCGCGACGAACTCGTTGAACGCTACATGAACGACGGCAAGGTGCTCAAGGCACGTGCCGTGCAGAACCTCCGCTTCGGGACATTCAACGACATCGGTTTAAAACAAGCGAAACGAGATCCGAAAATTGTCAAGTACGTCAATCACAACTTCAAGCACTATTCCGAAATTATGCGAGCCCGCGAAATCCAGGAGCTCGATCCGGACGAATCGGCGAACTTGCAGCCGCTCGATTCTGTGCAGCTTGCAGACAACTTTACGCTCGCCGACTTTAAGCGTTTGAACGCAATGATTGACCCTGTCGATGGCGAAGCCGATTACTTTGACATGGCTCATTTGCGGAACTGGCCCGATTACCGCCGAGCAGTTTCGATGGCTGACTACGCACGTTTTGCCCACGAAATCGGCATTCACCAGAAGTTGCAGAAAGTGTTCAGCATGCCGCTTGGCGTGAACGACATTACGCTAGCCGAAATCAGCACCGCTTACCAGACGCTCCTTACAGGAAAGATTTTCAAATGCAAGGATGCAGACTGGACCGAAGCTTGCTTTATCAAAGAAATCAGGAACCGCGACGGACGCATTATCTTTAAGAACAAGATGGAATCCAAGGTGGTTCTCGACGATACCGTTACGACGCAGGTCGGCGTGATGCTACGTTCCGTGTTCACGAACGGTACAGCGCACAGCCAGCTCTCGGCACTTAGCATTTACAGCCCCGACAAAAAGACAAAACTCCGCTACCCCGTGATGGGCAAAACAGGTACGACAAACGATTACAGGAACGTGGCTTTCTTGGGAGCTCTCCCGACTTACGTCAAAGAAAAGAACGGGGTCGCTTTGGACAGCGTTGTAGCCATTGGAAGCTATGTGGGCTTTGACGACAACAAGCCTTTGAAATCGGGACGCACACGAATTGCAGGCGCTTCGGGTGGACTTCCGCAATGGGCATCGTTTGCTAAAGAAGAAATGGAAATTCTCGGACTCCCGAACCAGATTGACTTCCTCGATATTTCGATGCTTGCCACTGGCGAAGTTCCGCTGATGCTGACAAACGAACGCGGCGAACTCACGGTTGATGCAATGACGGGCGAAGCCCTTGTGAATGGCGAAAAAGGCCGTCCGCTGCCGTGGCTCGACGTGCCGGGATTCACGCCACCGCAAGTGCAAAAGATTGCCGCCGAAACGATTGCAAGATCTGGAATAGTCGTAAGCTTGCCGATGCCACAGGTATCAACACCGCAGACCGAAACGCAAGCGAACACCGCAACAGGAACGACACCAGAAGTCGCGACAAAGACGGCTCCGAAGTCTCAAGAAATTCCTGCTGATGCAAGGCCTGTTTCAGAAGTCATGAAGGCGGATTCGGCAAAACGCGCCGCAGAAGCTGAAAAGGCTGCTACAGGAACGCAACCGGCATCCACGCAAGCAACTGCGCAGCCGGCAAAGACGCAAACGCAAGCTGGCGCTACACAAGCGACAACGCAGAATGCGGCTCAAGCCGCAGGAACAGCCCAGAACGCAAGCGCGACGCAAACCCCTGCAACGACGCAGAGCGTCATTTCGATTCCGCAATCGGTCAAGACGTTCCAGCAGCCAAAACAGCAGGCCGCCATGCCGCAAGACGACGACTGGGATTTGCCAGAGAATTTCAACAGCAAGAATGCGTTTGTGCCTATAGAAGCGGACGCGGATTAGACGAGAGAGCGGCGGAGCCACAGTTACTAGTTACTAGAGCTTAGAACTTAGTTGGCAGAACTTAGAGAGTGTCATTCTGGAACGCAATGAAATGGACAGTAATTACTTGAAACTCAAAAATGCGCCAGCGGCACCAAGTGCATAAAGAAATTGTTACTTTTGTTACGGATTAGTTCAATATTTTTTCGGAGATGCTTCATGTCAAAAAAGACTGTTTTCGTCCAGATGGCAACATTCGCTGCAGCAATTTCGCTCACGGCATGCATTAACGGAAGAAACCAGTGCCCCGCCCCCGACGCAACCCGCGTAAACACTTCGCCGATTATCTTGGGGCAAGATACCGTTCAAGCGTCAGAGACGCAGACCGGCACGTACTCCGAAATGCAGGTCGTCACTGGCGACAGCGCTTCGCAAATTCTCGACCAGTTCAATTTGACTACGCCGGACCAAACGCCAACGATTCTTGTACAAACTAGAATCGACACTGTCATGATGATGTTGCCGCCTTGCGACAAGACGCATTTTTCGCACTGCACGCTCG
>CAMZGI010000289.1 GCA_947306305.1 uncultured Fibrobacter sp. | reverse complement strand
GCCATAGGCACTCAGTAACTCAGAACTAGTAACTTAGTAGGGCGAATGCCTCCGCATCTTTGATGCGGACGCGGAGCGTTTTTCCGGCGGGGAAGTCGCCTAGCAGGGCGACAGGGCGGTAAGCCTCGTTGCGGGCGATAGTGGTGCCGTTGCGGTGGCCCGGCTTTTCGGTCACGACCATGCATTCATCCCCAATCCACTCGCGGTTGTTTTCGAGCGCGATTTTTTGGAACGCTTCTGCCAGAATGGCGGAGCGTTCGTGCTTGACTATGTCGGGAACGGCTTCGCCCGATTCTTCGAGTCGGGCGGCGACGGTGCCGGGGCGTGCAACGAATCGAGTGATGTTGCAAACGGTCGGACGAGTCGATTTTAAAAGTTCGAGCGTGTCGTTGAAATCTTCTGCGGTTTCGCCGGGGTAACCGACGATAAGATCGGTGCTGAGCGTGAACTTGCTGAATCTTTCGGTAAACGCGTGTGCGAGTGTCGCGTAGTCGAATGCGGTGTGGCGGCGATTCATCGCCTTGAGCACGCGTTCGCTTCCGCTTTGGACGGGAATGTGGATGAACTTGTAAATGCGTTCATCCGTAAAGCAGTCGAGCAACGCTTCTTGATAATTCAGAACGTGGCGTGGGTTCCCCATGCCGAGTCGAATGCGGTAGTTGCCGTTGACGTGCGTTAAAATTCTTTGCGTGAGTTCGGCGAGGTTTGTGCCGATGTCAAATCCGTAGCAGGCGCAGTCCTGCCCGGTGAGCTGGATTTCGAGGCATCCGTCATCGACGAGCGATTTCACTTGATTGACGATTGCGTCTGGGGCAAAGCTGTGAAGTCTGCCTTTGACCAAGTGCGTGCTGCAAAATGCGCATGCGTCCAAACAGCCTTCTTCTATGTTTACGATGCCGACGAACGGCGATTCGCGAAGGACTTCTTTCCCGGCTTGGATAACCTGCCCCGGACTTGTTCCGGGGGAAATCTCCTTCAAGCTCGTAAACTTAACCTTGTCAGTGACCTTAACCGCTTCTTCCCTAAAATCCTTGGGGGCGCAGCCTGTAATAAATACAGGAACGTTCGGGTAGGCATTAACCACTTTCCGCAGAAGCTTTATGGCACCGGCATTCCCCTTGACCGTACAGACGTTCAAAAAAAATGCTTCGGGTGTCGCGTTGCTTGCTGAATCTGTATCGTTCGTCTGTTCAGGAAACGTGAAAGAAACTTCTGCTTTTCTCGAAAGTATGCGAGCGATTTTTTCACCGTCGCCAAAATTGGCGGCACACCCTTGGCTCAAAACGACAATCATTTTTCAAATTTTTCTAGCGTGATGCCAGGGTAGTAGTGCGTTAAAATTTGTATGTAACTTTGCCCCGCTTGGGCACGAGCGCGAGCTCCGATTTGGCAAAGTCCAACGCCATGTCCGAATCCTTTGCCCTTTAAAATCCACTTGTCGCCATTGCGAGAAATGCGGAAAAAGCTGGAGGGGAGGATGGTGCCGCCGCGTTTAAACAGCCAGCGGATTTTGTCGCCTTTGGCGATGAACGGGCCGTTGTTCGTCGTGATTTCGAGCGTGTGAATACGACCACTTTTGAGCGTGTCTAAAATGTTCATGGAGTGGATGCTCCAAAAACTCGGAACGCTTGCTTTTGCTTCTTTAGCGTTTGTCTGGAATAAGTCGCGGAGCTCGCTTTCTTCAAATTCGCGGGTCCATTCGGAATAGCTGGATTCTTTGCACCAAGGCGTTCCATCGGGGCGAATGTCGGGCTTATTTTGCAGATAGGGGTGGTCGGGGCGCCCCCAAGTGACTACGCCTTCGGTTTCGCCGCCGCAAGTGGAATGGTAGTAGGCGGTGATGAATTCCCCGTTGTAGGTCATCACCACGCCATCCGTTTCGCGAACTGCTTTGTCTGTAACGTCGGATGCACTTTGCAACCCTTTATAGACTTGGTCGCGAGTGTCTGCGTAAATGTCAAAACCGTGCGATTTGCGGCTCCCGAAATGCTTGTAAGCGTAAGTGCGGGCCGCGACCGCTTGAGCCTTGAGCGCTTCGAACTTTGAAATGTCGAGCCTGCCAATTTCGTAGGGGAGAACGCCACGCAAGTAATCTTCCATGTCGATCACGTTGACTGCATTTACTTTATTCCCATTTGCAGTTACAATAAATTCACCTTCGTAACATGCTTTGTTCAGGGATGCTTTGTCGGTTGCTATAGCGATGCAGCCGTTAACCGGCTTGAATACTCGCTTGTCTGTGGATTGCTGGCGTTTGCCTTTAGTGCGTATTTTGAGTTTTCCTCGCGATGCAGTGATGTGCATATCTTCGTTCTTTTGACGGACGAGAACGCTTGGAACTCCAATGAAAACGCCTACTTGCAGAGGTCTGTCGAGACCGCGAGAAATCTTTTGCGTGACAATCGGGGATTCGACGGGCGTTTCTGCGGTTTCGTTGGAATACTCGGATACGCTGCTAGCCTCGATGGGGTCGTTATTCGCGGCAAACGACGAAGTCGCAAAAGACAATGTCGCCATGAATATTGGCGACATTGCAAATGCAAAAGCAGAGATTATCCGATGCAGGTGCATGAACCCTTTATTTGCGTTTCTTAAGTTTCTCTTGGGTTTCTTTGGCCATCTTGCGGAGCTTGGACTGATTCATCGTGCGGTCGGATGTCGAAATTTTATCGACAAACAAATCGCCGTTCAGGTGGTCGCATTCGTGCTGGATGCAACGTGCGAACAGGCCTTCGCAATTATGAATTTCTTGGGCTTCGCCATTGATGTCGAAGAATCTCACCGTCACGCGGTCTGGACGGACCACGTTGCAGAAAATATCGGGGAGCGAGAGGCAGCCTTCGTCGTAATCGCTTGGCTTTGCGTCTGGTTCAGGTTCCCATTCCGGGTTGAACATGATGTGCGGACGCGGTTCCTCTTCGTCGGGAATGGCTGTGTCGATAACCACGAGGCGGATGTTCCTGCCGACCTGCGGCGCGGCAAGCCCGCAGCCCGGAGCGTCGTACATGGTTTCGAGCATGTCTCTAGCCAACTGGCGGAGCTCCGGCGTGATTTCGGTGACGGGTTCGCATTTTTTGCGAAGCACCGGGTCGCCGTAAATTCTGATGGGGAGAATAGCCATGATTACTTCTTTTCTTCGACCTTGGCGCTGTTGTCGTTGTTAATGACGCGGAGAATGGCAGCCTTTTCAAATTCGATGGTGGAGGTGCCAGTGCGCAGCGTGATAACCGTATCTTCCATGTTGGCGATGGTGCCGATGATGCCAGCGGTCGTGATCACCTTGTCGCCCTTCTTGAGCTGCTTGCGCATTTCGTCCATCTGCTTCATTTCTTTCTGCTTCGGGCGGATGAAGAAGAGCCACATCACCACAAAGAGGAGAATGAGCGGGAGGAAGCTTGCGAGCGCGCTCGGCTGTTCGGGCTGGGCTGCTTCCTGTGCAAAAGCGGCGATGGAGGAAAGGGTCACGAGAAGTGCAGAAAGTTTCATAATAAACCTTGTTGGGGTTGAATGTGTTACGGGCGTAAAGATAGAAATTTTAGACGGGGGTGTAGAGAGTAGAAACGAGAGAAAGATGACGAAATTGTGTCATCCTGAGCTTAAAAACGACATTGTCACTCTGGAGGGGGTGTAAACGACGGATAGAGTCTATACACCTTATGCATCGATCCCCATGCC
>CAMZGI010000288.1 GCA_947306305.1 uncultured Fibrobacter sp. | reverse complement strand
TGGTAAGGCTTGCGCAACGACTGGTAATTAACACTCAACGAAGTAGGCTTTATCGCCTACTTTTTTTTGCAAAGTTTCTTTTATAGACAAATTTTGTTGTATTGAATTTGAAAATATTGTAGATTTATTTTAAGATTTTTTATAACGAGGTAAATATGAAGAAACTTTGGCCCCTTATCCCGGCAGTCGCTCTTGCGTTGGTTGGATGCAATAGCTCCAGCAGCGGTTCTTCCACGGCTACCGCCCCCGAAATTCCGTCGGATGATCCTCCTCCTCCGGCACCGCAGAAAAAGCTCCCGACCGATTATATCGTAGTCGAAATGGGCAGCTTCGAATACACAGGATCTGGACTCACCATTACGAAGGGCGTTTGCAAGGACAAGGCTAACAAGTACGATTGGAGCACGGTCCCCCAGTCGGGCTCGATTGCCAAGAATGACGATGGTTCCGTCAATGTCGATTTGGGCGATGGCAACGGCACGCACAAATACGAGTACAAAAGCGAAGGCTCGTTTCCGAAAGGCGACTACTTCCTTTCTTCTATGTTGGATTCCGCATCCGTATGGGGCTTCTCTTTGGCCGAACCGAAAGACTATAGTGCTGTTATTTACCCGCCGAAAGATTGCATTTTCAAGTACTTTGGCGAAATGGTCGAAACCTTTGGCGGAATCACAGAAACCGATGTTAGCGATAACGCCCAGTTGAAGGTAGGCTGCAGCGAAATTTCGTTGGGCGACTTTGTGATGACCTATGTTTCTAATACCGAAACGTCCATCGATTACAAGATTTCGTTTGGCGGCAAGTCTTGCAAGATGCATCAAGATTTCCTCTATGCTTATAGCGAAAAGGACTGCGAACTCGCTTTCTCGAATTACCAGCAAGAATACGAAGCGGGCGAAACGACCGATTTCTTTGACTTCGACAAGCACGATCAGGATATCACCGCCGAAGAAGCTTGCGTTGGCTTGTTGGCTGACTATAATGGCGCCGCAGTGCTCGCCAAGAAGGCTACGGTTAGCGAAAAGCAAATCAAGAAGATACTCAAGGCGGCTGGCGCTAGCCTCCGCAAACAGAAGTAATTTTATCTGATCGAAAAAAATTGCAATCCTCACCTCCGCGTGGGGATTTTTTTGTAAGTTTTTTGTAGAAATACTCGACTCCGCTCATAGAAAAATTTCTTTTGAGGGATTTTATTATTAAATTGTTTATATTCTAGGAACCAGAAAAGTTGGGAGCGCCTTATATGGATTTTGATAGTATAGTATCGCATTACAAGTCAAAAGCTTGTGTTCTTTCCGTCGAGTTATTCCCGGACGGCTCCTATGGGAATATCCGCGTTGTGGCGGGCAACCGTGCTCATTGTGCCGAAATGGAACAGCTCACGCACCGTCCGTTTGTGCCGGGCTCGCTGTACGAGGCTTGCTTCCCTAAAAATCCGAATTTCGAGGAATACTGCTACCGCTGCGTGCATAGCGGAAGACCGCTCCATGCTTACGTCGATTTGTACATGATGGGGCTGTGGCTCAACATGTTCCTCATGCCTCTCGATTCCGACAACGACAATATTGGCTATTGCATTTACTCTTACGAAGTCGCGCCGAAGGCGGATTCGTCTGCGATGTCGGCTATTTCGGCTGATAACGCTTCCAAGGTGCTGAGCACGTGCATCAAGCTGCGCTGCGGGTCGGACGATATCAAGCAGACCTTTGACGATGTCTTGGAAGACATCCGTGAAATTTGCGGTTCCGATCATTGCTGCATTTTGCTGACGGATCCCGAAAAGCACAGTTGCACTATTTTTGGAGAGTCGTTGCGCAAGGGATGTAATTTGCACCCCATGGATAGGTACATCGAAGGCTTTTATGCAATTGCCGAAACTTGGCCGGGGACGCTGGCTGGCAGTTCGTGCATCATTGTAAAAGACGAACAAGACATGGAAGACCTGCGTAGGCAAAATCCTGTGTGGGGAGCTTCGCTTGAATTTGCTGGTGTAAAAACTTTGGTGCTGTTCCCGCTGAGGCACCGCGACACGCTGCTCGGTTACATGTGGGCTTTGAACTTTAATGTCGCCAACGTGACAAAGATTAAAGAAACGCTTGAACTCACGACGTTCTTCCTTGCTTCCGAAATTGCAAGCCACCAGCTTTTGAATAAACTAGAATTCATGAGCACGGTGGACTCGCTGACGGGCATTAAGAACAGAAACGAGATGAACAACCGCGTGGATCAGATTGTCGCTAAGCTTGAACCTATGCCCAAAGCGGTGCTCTTTGCGGATTTGAACGGACTCAAACGCATGAACGACGAACGTGGACATAATGCGGGCGACAAAATGCTGCGTTCGGCTGCTGCTATGTTGCAAGGCGTTTTCCGCAACGGCGATGTGTATCGTGCTGGCGGCGACGAATTCATGGTGCTCGTACCCGAAATTACCGAAGAAGAACTGCACAGACGCGTGGCGCGTGTCCACGAACTCTCGGAGCAGACTCCCGATGTCCGTTTCTCCATAGGCATTTGCTACGGCGAACGCGAAATCCGCAGAGCGATGCGTCTTGCAGACGAGCGGATGTATGCAGAAAAAAATGCATACTATAACGCCCATCCAGAATTCAAATACCGATAAATTACCCTATCGTTAAAGAACTTTTAAGTCGATCGCGTTGACAACGCATCGACTTTTTTTAACTTTGTACGTCAACAACAAGATGGCGCTTGCCAAAGGGATTGTAAATGAAAGCTTGTTTTAAATTGCTCTTGAATAAACGCGTTTTGATTGTTGCTGCTTTGGCGTCGGCTTTTTTAGTTGGCTGCGGAGAAAACGATAATTCGGTCCGCAAAGAAACTTACAGTAACGGAAAGCTCAAATTAGAAGCATCCGTTAAAGACAATGTTTTGCATGGCAGCTACGTCGAATACTTTGAAAACGGAAAAAAGAAGACGGTGGGCTCTTACGCTTATGGAGAAAAGAGCGGAAAGTGGGAATACTATTGCAACAGCAATAACGACCAAATTTGCAGGGAGCAGTTTTTTTCCGACGGGCGTTTGGAAGGCGTAGAAAAATACTGGTATGACAATGGCAAGCTCAAAAGCGAATCCGCCTATGCAAATAAAAGAAAGAACGGCAAGACCAAATGGTGGTATAAAAATGGTCAGCTCTCGTTAGAAGCCGATTATAAAAATGGCGTATTTGTCGATGGCGAATACAAAAGATGGGCGGCGAACGGCGAATTGATTCTTGAAGAACACCTTGAAAAGAATGTCCCTGTAGGCTTGTGGTTTGAATATGATGGCGAGGGCTCTAGAGTGGATACGGGTTACGAAAAACGCGGAAAGCTGCTGAAAGAAGCCCAATTCAAGGACGGCAAGGGCGCAGGCGTATGGAAAGTTTGGAGCAAGCTCCAAGATAAGCTTGTCGAAGTGAATTGCGACGAAAGCGATTGCGACTTGGCTTTCTATAGGGAAATCGGCTCCTATTCCGAAAAACCGGATACCTTCACGTCAAGGCTAAAAACCCCCGCTCCCACGAAACAAAGCAAAGGCAAAGCTAAGAGAAAGTAGGATTAGGTATCAGGTTTCAGGGGTCAGGGGGGGGAGTTACTAGTTAATAGTTAAGAGTTACTAGAACTTAGTTACTAGAAGAATTAAGAAACAAGATGCTGCGAAGCTGCTCTAGTAACTAGT